>NZ_WQNP01000037.1:4936-30443 GCF_018783905.1 Ruminococcus sp. MCC718 | reverse complement strand
CGGAATATATGGCTCTCATTCTCCGGAATGGTGGCTCTCAAAGTCCGGACAGGTGGCTCAAAGAGCCCTGGAATAATCACATATATATATCAAAAATCCTTTTGAAAAAATATTATTCTCCAAAAGGGCTTTCTGTCTGAATCTTTTTATAATTTTTCTCCGCAAGATTCAATGACTTTTTTGTACCAATAAAAAGAATCTTTTCGAATTCTGGAAAAATCTCCTGTTCCATTCTTGAGAATTTCATCATCTTCCGGCATCGTCTCCAGATTTATTTCATTTTCTTCGAAAAATCTTGCAGCAAAGCCCGGATAATACCCTCTGACATGTACATCTCCGGCAACAGAATTATGAATCTGTCCAAATTTCTGAGCATAAAAAATATCTTCTGAATGACAGGTATACTGAAATGTTTGAACTTCAGTATAAAAAAGATTTGGCTTCTTTTAATATCAACATAAAAAGCGAGATTGAGGCGAACTATTAATTTTATATAGACATTTTATAGATGAAAAAACAAAGAGCCGCTATCTAAGCGGCTCTTCGGCATTTTGTTACTATTCAAACTCGCAAATAAAATCTTACTACTATACTTTTTAGTATTGGTATTATGGTTCTATTTGGTTTTATATGTGTTCTACTATCCTACATCCATAGGCTGTACTGAACGGTGTTATCAATTTGTTATCATGAGAATGTTATCAACTTCTAAATTGAATCATTCTTTCTTGACCAATTGTCTATAGAATAAAGTGTATAATTTTTGGTAAGTATTTTATTCACAAATTCCTGCGTATCTATTTTTGCCCACATTTTTTCAATTAATTCATTGCTTACGCGAACAAATCTTTCTTCTAACAGTTGTTTAAACATATTCGATGTATTAACATCCTGCTTATATGCCACTTCTAACACTTTGTTATCAAACACATATGATAAAAATACTTCCAATAATATTTTATTTTCTTCCGTATCTTCGCTCTGAAAGGCTCCTATTACCTTTATTAAATATTCACATAATTCTGTGTTACTTTGTATATATATTCCTCCAAAATTTTTTACTCCTATTTCTTCTTTTAACCCTGATATGATCATATTCTTTTTAGGAATATATAACGATCTTGCTGCCAATCCTCTATTTCTCAGATCAAATTCATACCATAAATCATTTTTACAAGAATAGGTAACATGAATTCTTCTTTCTTTATGCGCAACTTCAATTTTGCTTACCTCTTTATTCTTAAGTGCATATTGATGCAATAAATTTCCCATATCTATATTACATATAACATTTTTAACTCCTGCCAAAAAATTATCTTTACACACGACACCTATAAGACTACTCAAGGTTGCACTACTTCGTACTTCCTTCAGTAAATATTCTCCCGCTCTTGTCATTTCACATTCGAAAATATTTATCTCTTCCAATTCAGCAACATCTTCGGCCGAAACTATCTGTCTTACACCTTCATCTATTGGTTCTATACGACTATTGCTATAATCATCATAAATCAAAGGACGCATTAAATATCTTCCTTCAGATACCGCCCAAGATTGTGCATAATCTTGATCCTCTAATCTATCCATCTGTTCCTGCACATAATCTTTGTATACGTCATATATATCAGACAATATTTCATTATTTGCATCTAATTCAATTGCAGATCTTGCAACATTTGTTTGATATTTGCTGTTTTTTATATTTGCTATCGCCAATATTGATGTATTTTTATATCCAGGTGTAGAAAATTCAACTCGTATTCCCTCAACACAAGTCCCAATTGGTAAAATTGCTTTTCTTTGCACACGTCTATTATCCGCACTCATCAAACACCAATCAGACATGTACTTCAAGTGCCTTACCGCATAAGCTACTGTCACATTTCCATGTTTCTTTTCATATACATCATATTTTTCTCCATCAACATCATGGCCTGTTTCATTTAAATATTTTATCAGTATTTCTTTTAGAGAATTATAACCAATTCTTATATTTTCATTGCCGTCAACAGATAAATATACCGGAATTTCTGGAACTACAATCCACTTTCGTAAATCATTTTCTAGTTTTGCCATGTCTACATCACTTCTGACATATAATTTTACCATTGTTCCATGTTGTTTGATTCGTACATCTAACTCATTTTTATCCATCTTACGTAGTAAATAACTTCCATTTACCTTTCGCAGATTAATACTATTTGCTTCCTCTTGCTCATCGGAACTTGTCACTATATCAATATCATTTGCAACCATAAAACAAGTCAAAATTCCAATACCAAAATGACTTATAGATGTAAAATTAGGAAATTGTTTTTTCACCACTTCATCTCTATATTTTGATGCTCCAACTTTCAACAAATAATTTTCAACATCTTGGATAGACATTCCAGTTCCATTATCCCAAAAGCTCAATTGCCGCTTAACGCTATTCCATTCAACCCAAACCTTTCCCTGCGAATAATCCTTTCCATTTCTTTTTTCATATTCTGTCTGTAATCTCACCGCATCTATACCATTTTGCACCAGTTCTCTAACCACAACCGAAGAATCATTGTATAACGTATGACCAACCAACAATTGTAAAATATTGTCCTGAGCAATAGTAAACTGCAATTTTTTCTTTTCAAATCCATTAACCTCTATCTGAGATTCATCAACTTCTCGCCAAGGAAATTCATATCCTACTGCTCCTTCTCGTTTTTGAGCTTTTTCAACTATTTCACAACATTTAGCTAATTCTTTACGCGTATACTGCAAATATGAAGATAAGCCAAAATAAGCCTCTGCAGTTTCAGCTCCATCAAAGTACGCTGTAATTTCTATCGTATCTTTCTGTTTACTATTATCAACAACTCCTTCTTCATTTCGCTGATCTTTTGGGCGAACAGCTCTAACGGCCATTTGCTTTTCCCATTCAAGAACACTTACTGGATTACTTACATTAATAAGCCTTCTAGCAACTGAAGGAGTTCTATCTCTTGTTATGTGCAACAAATCTGCCGTTCGCAAAATAATTGCAATATAATTAAGATTTACTTTTTCATTTTCTGTATTTCCATACATCTTTTTTACTTTATATTTTGAAAAATCTTCTATATCATCTTTATGATGACTTTCACATATCATAGCCAAATCTGCTTTAAACATTTTATCTAGATTTTTCAATATATCCTCAATTTCCTGACACACAGCCTCGGCTTCGCCTAAATTCCTAGCATTCTTTCCTTCAATCCATTGCCGAATACGTGCAGCATGATTTTCACGCACAAATTCCTGATATAGAAAAGAATCTCCCCGTTCTTTAGCACATTCTTCATACTCAAATTCTTCCGTATTTTCTAGAACTTTTTCTTTATATTCTTTAAAACCAGTTTCATCTCTATGTTCAAATTCGTCTTTTGTAACAACCATGCCCAAATCATGAAAATAAATAGCAAGCGTAAGCATAAGCCATTCCGCATATGTCATTTTTTCCTTTGTAATATCTGGGATTAACCATTCAACGATTTTTAACATCTCGTCAATATGCTCAATACTATGCACCGTGTATTCTTCAAATATTCCACCTTTTCCAATAAATCCAAGCATCGTTTCCACTTTGTCTCTAATATGTAATAGCTTTATGCCCCTACAAAATGACAAATTTTCTGCTTTTTCAGCTTGCAGCTCTACATAGTTTGTAAATTGATTCATTCAATTCTTCTCCTTCCGTGCCTCCATAAAGCGGTTATCCTATCTAGTTATTTACATTTAATCTCCCGAATTAAATTCTACCAGCTTTTCCCAATCAATACTTCCATCTTCTCTACAAAAACTATTGGAAAATTCCCTAACAAGTCTATTAGCTGCTCTGTTATAACTTTCTTTATAATCAGCCACATATTTCTCCGGCATAGTTCCCATATATCCGATAATCTTTATGTAAAAGTCTTCGTCTCCTGTTAATTCTGTCCAGAATCGTTTTCCAGCCAATTCCTGATACATTTTAGGCTTTCCTCTACCAGATTCTTTCTTTTTCCCATAACAATAACCGATATATGCTTCATATCTTGCCTTTGCTTGCTGTGCCAACTTAGAAGCAGCTGTAAAATTCTGTTCCTGTCGTTTTTTACTGTCTGCATTAAATACGGACGGCCCACTTTTAACAGCTATTGCAGAGATTGTATTTGTTTCATTGTTCTGAATCATAATATCAATACCTTCTGCCAAGGCTTTATTTCCACCACTTGCAGCAATAGCAATCGGTTCAAAAAAGCAATTTCCAAAAATCGTTTCTTCACTAGAACTTACAAATGCTGTAAGCACCGAATCTACGATTTCAGTTGCACTCTGCATAGCCTTTGCACGGTATAAATACGGGTTTTTACGTTTCATTACCTTCTGTATGTTTAATCCATCTATCTTTTCAATTAACGTTCCATAAAATGTTTCCAAGGCAGAAGCAATCGCCTGAATTACAGCCTGTTCATCATATGAATTATTTAACGGCATATAAATTTCCTCCCAATTCTATTGCATTTCTAATCTTATTATGTACATTTGTGCCTCTAAAGCGCTTTGTCTGAACTAAAGCTGTCTTATTAGCCACAGAAAGCACAGCCTTTCCAATAGCTTCTGCTAATCCTACCGGAACAGCATTCCCTATCTGCCGATATTTTGCTGCTGTCGTTCCAGTAAATACCCAATCATCCGGAAATTGCTGAATTCTTGCATATTCTTTTACGCTTAATGGTCTATCTTGTGTAGGATGACACATCATTGTTGCTTTCTGTACTGGAGAAGTAACTACAGTTGGTGAAGGCTGATCATATGATAACCTTCTATAAAATCCAACTTTTCCACCTCCGGATTTATATGCACCTCCCATAGCAATAGGAATAATATTCTCTGGTAAATCTCTCCAATTCCCACCTTCCGGAACCATTTTCAAGAATTTCAATCTTTCTTCACTTAACGTTGCACATTCTCCATGGTCAGATTCCAAATCTTCAATCACACTTCTAACTGTCTGCCACTGATACTCCTTGCTTTGATGCATCTGAAAATGTGTAGGAATTGGTAAGAAAATATCTTCATTATCCCGACTACCAATTAACACAAACCTCTCTCTGAATTGTGGAACGCCATAATTTACAGCATCAAGTACGCCATATACAGTTTTATATCCCAGTTTATCAAATTCTGCTAAAATCACATCAAGCACTGTTCCTAATTTCTGATCAGGATCGCTTTCATCTCTTTCAGACAAAGGCACATGTTTCAATGGCGACGACATAATTCCTTTTACATTTTCCATCACGAAAAAGCGAGGCCGTATATAATCAATCATACGAATGAAATCCATAAACAAACTGCCTCTCGGATCATTTATACCCAATCTTTTTCCTGCTGTAGAAAAAGGCTGGCACGGCGGTCCTCCGCAAATCAAAAATGGCTCTCCTACAGATAAGCCTGTCATATCTAATAATTGCTGGGGCTGTATTTCCCTAATATCTCCGCCCAATACTCTATGGCCATTGGCCTGCATAGTTTTTACACAGGCTGCATCAAAATCCTGTCCAATTGCTACATTTAAACCTGCTTTTCCCAATCCAATGTCTAATCCCATTGCTCCAGAAAATAAAGAAATAACATCTCTATTGGCAGCATATCTACTATAATTATTTTGTTTTATATTTTTATGCATTAAACTTTCTCTCCGTTTTTTAATACGAATTTTCTTTCAAAAGAACTGTTTACCGCACCTGCTATATCTTCTAATTCAGCTATGGTAAAACTCTCCCTTTTCATTTTTCCATTAAAATTCTGTGGTGTTGTCCCTATTCGCCGTGCAAGCTCAGCTACGCTAATATCTGACCGCACACACAGTACCTTGATTTGTTCAGAAATCGTCATTTCGGGTACCTCGTCATTTAATCAACTCTTACTTTACAAGTATAAATCATAGCCTTTATACCGTCAATCAAATAATTCATGTCCAACAGCCACTGGTACTTGTATCTTTTCCTTTAACTTGTTAGAATAATTAATATTCCCAAAGGTGGTGACCCGTTTATGTCTCGTGATTCTGAAACTGTCTCTAAAAATATGCGTAGCATTCATAGCAAAGACACATCCATAGAACTTCAACTCAGAAAAGCTCTATGGCACAAAGGATACCGATATCGAAAAAATTATAAAGCCTTGCCCGGCGCTCCTGATATTGTTCTGACCAAATACAAAATTGCTATTTTTTGCGACAGTGAATTTTTTCATGGAAAGGACTGGGAAATCTTAAAACTCCGTCTTGAAAAAGGTAAAAATCCAGATTACTGGATTAAAAAAATTGAACGTAATCGTTCCCGTGATTTTGAAACTGATAAAAAGCTCTTGTTTCTGGGTTATACAGTTATACATTTCTGGGGTCAAGATATCAAAAAACATACCGACGAATGTATTCAAGCTATTGAAGAAGCTATATGGGACAGCACCTTTTCAGATTCTTCTTTCGATTCCTCTGACGAATAGTATAAAATTTATGGCTGCATCTTTTTTGATACAGCCATAATGGTTTTAAACATATATTATCTCTTTTAGTACAATTTCTTCTGCACTAACTTTGATATTATTCATCAATCTAACCCACCTCATCTGATCCTGCCTCTTTAAGTTTTCGTTTACACCCTGTTTTTCCGCCATCTGCTTTACCAAGGTTTCCACCTGCTCCCTGGCCTCCTGATCGACTCGGTTCAGATGTGCTGTTAGTTTCCCCGTCAGCAATAAATACTGGTATCGTGCCGGTCTATGTTCTTTCAGAAATTGTTTCCGCAGCATTCCATATTTACCATAGGTCGGTTCTTCCTCATTCACTGCCAGATCCGGCAGATAATAATCTCCATGCAGTGTGTAGCTTAATCCATTGCTTTCATCATAAATGTGCTTTTTCATCGTCTTATCTCTCCATTCCTCTATTTTTTGATTTATTTTTCTTACGCTGTTGATTCTCCATTTCACTTTTACGGGCACCCCAAGCCAATCTTTCGTGAATACTTCCTTTGGGCATTTGCTCCACTTGCCGTTTTTCTTCTAATGCTTTCTGCTCCTGTATATCTTGCTGTACCGCATCCTCTACAACATTTTTTCCAAGGACACGCACTACCCGGTCATATCTGTCGGAAACGCCCTGCAATTGTTGCTTTTCCTCAGATAACTGCTTTGTTTCTTCACGCATTGTATCTAATTTTCTCTGCATTCGGTTATATGCCTGTTTTGTTTCCTGATATTTGTGTTTCCATTTTTCTACTTCTTTGGTAAGTTCTTTGACCTGGGCTGCCATTGCAGCAATTTTATTTTTCATCTGGGTAAACAGTGGTTTTATCTTTTTATCCCGGTAAGTTGTTGCACGTTCTAATGTCCCAGCTTCCGGTAGAATTGCTTTCACTGTCCCATATTCCTTTATTTCCTTACTGACATTATCCATAACAGGCTGCAACCGTTCTCTGCGTTCTTCCAGGCTGTGCAGATCTTTCTCAGCTTTTTCCGCACGCTTCTCAGCCTCCTCTTTATCTTTAACTGCCTGCTCCTTATCATCTTTTAAAAGCTGGATATCAGCTCTTACTTCCGCAATCTGTGCAATCAGTCCTTCATTCTCAGCAGTGAGATATTCTTTTTCCTGTTCCAGTGTCTGTACTTCCTTTTTACGCTCTTTCTTCTTAAAATTATAAACATCAAGATGCTCCTCATGTGTCCCTTTCTGCTCCCATTCAATTCCATGCTGTCGTGCAACCTCTGCAAGCACTTCTTTTTCATGGTTGATCCACTGATTCAACTCTGTATCGTGTTTGTTCCCGCCTTGAAATCCCAGGCTTTTTAATGCCTGCTTCAGGGAAACCCTGGTATCCATTCCTTTCCCTTTCCAGCCAGTTACATAAGGGACAAAATCAATGTGCAGATGTGGTGTAGCTTCATCCTGGTGCAGATAACAGCTAAATACATGAAGTGTTGGATTTCGTTGCTGAAAATTCTTTACATACTCATCCAGTACTTTTACCGCCAGGTCTCCTTCTGTCGTTCCCACAGCCATATCTTCTCGATTTCCTATCTGGAAAATCACTTCGTGGAACAGCTTTTCCTGCTTCCCCTGACGGATTTTTTCATAGTAGTTTGTAATCTGCCTATCCTTTCTTTTTCCTACATTGTACCGTTCCACAAAATCATCAAACAACTCTTTATATACTTCTTTCAGGTTTTCATTCTGGTAACAGATATTCAGGTGTACTCTGTCCGAGTCTACATTTTCAGCTATAAAATCCCGTCTGTTATGAGCCAGCGATCCAGTTCCAATCATACCGCTGATCGTTCTTCTCATCATTATGCTCCTCACCTCTCCTTCTAAAAAGCGTGCCAGATATGGCACATAATTTGTATTTCCGCCAATTATGGCGATTATAAGAAATCTTCGCCGGATACGGTGGTTTTGTTACTTTTGTCAAAAGTAACGCAAAAGCACTTTCGACAGCCGTACCGTCCATCAAAAGTACCCTTGCGCCCTACCGGGGGGATGCAAGACGTCCGGGGGACGTCTGTTCTGCACCGAACGAAGCGGAACAAAGACCATTATTCCTCCCGCTGGTCGGATTGCTTCTGCGTTACTCACTTAACCAATCTATTACTTTATTCTCGCCCGGATATATTCCAGATCTCCGCAGTACGGTGTTCCTACCAGATACCATTTCCTTGCCGGATTCATCTCCATTCTGGTCTGCACCCACTGATCATCAATTAGTACTTCCAGACATTCTCCACAATGAAATCCTGTATCAATCCATAAATCTGATGACAATAAACCATATCTATCGTTACTGCTGTTATAACCTAATCTTCCTTCTCTCATTGCTGTATGCTCCTTTCTATTGTCCTGCTGTAAAGACGCTCTGATTCAGGGTTCCCTTTCGCAGCCTATAATTTACCGATAAATAATCGGGTAATCTATAACCTCTCGTCTGCATCTTACCAGCTTTCTCCTTGTCTGATATTTACAGGTGCGTGACACGCTCCTGTTATAAAATGATCAGCAAGAATCTCTACCATCGAAAGTTTTCCGGTATTCCCTTCCTTTCCAGGTATTCCTGCCTGGACTTTTCTCTTTCTTCCTCTGTTGGTGCTGTTTTGTACTTGCTGTATAACTCCCGATCTACCATTGCATTCAGTTTATTTTCTAACCCTTTCCTTATGCTTTCTTCGTCCACGCAATTCTCCATCAGGAAATATTGCAAAAGTTGAAAGAACAACTCATATGGTATCTGCACATTTCTGTTTTTCATCCGATCTCCTTTCAAGGTGGCAAGATGCCCTATTCTTAAGATGTGGTCATCTTGCCATCTTCTTTTTTCTACTCTGACAACATCCAATACCACTGATTTCCACGTTTTACGGAATCTATTCCCAGTTCCATTTTGGCATTTCTCAGTGTTTTCTTTTTAATTCCCAGTTTTTCTGCTTCTTCCTCAATTTTCTTTTGTGCCATACCTCCATCAGCCAGTATCTCAAGCAGAAATTCTTTTGCTTTCCGGGTTTTCTGTCCTTTTCCCTCTCCATTGAGCAATTCATCTGCACTAATGTCATATTCACCAATCCATTCAAATCCGTTGTTTTTATCCAGACGGAATGCAATAGCTTTGCCTTCCGGTGCCAGGGAACTTTTTGTATGGCACACAACTCTTACTTCTGGTTCATCCTTAATACGTCCGACAATCAAAACGCTTCTTGCAGCTGCCTGAAAGTCGATGGAACCCAGTCCCCGGTAAGATGATTTTCCATTGCTGTTCTTGTTCATGTGTCCGATCAGGATAATCGCACAATGATATTTCTCCGCCAGAACCGCTATGCGTTTCATCAAAGGACGGATTTCATTAGCTCTGTGCATATCTACCTCTGCTCCAAGGAATCCCTGAATTGGGTCAAGTACAACCATTCTGGCTTTTGTCTGCACGATTGCTTCTTCCAACCGGACATCTGCCATCGTCAGCGGCTGCTCACTGTCATCGATGACCATGACCTTTGTACAGTCTGCACCTGCAGCAAGTAATCTTGGTTTTATCGTATCTCCAAGACCATCTTCTGCAGTCTGGTAGATTACATTTACTGGTGCCTCCAAATGCTGTGTTGACGCATTGTTTTCAATATTTTCTGCCTCTACCATATCGTTTTCACTATCAGTATCTATCCTTTTATCTTTTTTTAAATCAGCTGGAAGAATAGACTCTCCTTTGGTTAATTTTGCAATAATCTGAAGCACCATTGTCGTCTTTCCTTCTCCCGGATCTCCCTGTATAATTGTTACTTTTCCATAAGGAATAAATGGATAAAGCAGCCATTCAATCTGCTCCACTTCCACCGTATCCATGTTGATGAGTTTCAGTTCCGGTTCCAGCCTTTTCTGTACTGTTTTATTTGTTTCTGTTCTTTTGTTTTCCATCAAATCCTCCTTATTTTCCCGTTGAAAGAAAGAGTGGTTTTTGATAGAATACTCATAGAAGTTTTTTGGAAAAGTATTCTACCAAATCCCTGCCTTTAGGTGTTTGCCGACACTTAAAGGCTCTTTTATTCCGCTTTCATTCCAGCCATTGTTATTGTGATAAGCCGAATCACTTCCAATAAATCCTCCGGCACATCTTCTCCCTTTTTCAGACGTTTCAGCTCACTCAGTACCTTTTCAAGTTCCTTCTTCAAAGCTTTATACACCTTGGGATTTCCTGTAACCACAACTTCTTTTTCCTGCAGTCTTCGGATAATATATTCTTGTTTGGTTAATCCCGATAGCCGTACTGTCGTCTCCAGAAGTTCATCTTCTTCCGGTGACATCCGAAATGCTACAACTTTATTTCTCCAACGTCCCTGCTGATCCAGACATTTAGCCGACATTTGCAAGTCCTCCTTCCACTTCATTTAATTCTTCTTCCATATTTTCTGCATCCAGCTGCTCTGCCATGTCCTGCTGTACCGACGGGAATAGATGTGCATACCGGTAAGTAATTTTTTCCGCTGAATGTCCAACCCTTTTTCCGATTGCCAATGCGGTATATTCCATATTGATCAGCAAGGATACATGACTATGCCTGAGATCATGAACTCTGATTTTCTTTACCCCACTCGTTTTGCAGCCTCTTTCCATCTCGTGATTCAGGTAATATTTTGTCACAGGAAAAATGCGGTCGTCAGGCTGTAAGCTGTAATATATTTTTAGACAATCCTGCATTTCATCACACAGAAACTGTGGCATTATGACTGTCCGTACACTGTTCTTTGTCTTTGGCGTACTAATTACATCTTTTCCCTTCAATCGCTGATAGGACTTATTGATCCGAAGCGTTTTCTTTTTGAAATTAAAATCTGTCGGTGTTAAAGCAAACAGCTCACCGGAACGTATTCCGCACCAGTAGAGTAGTTGAAAAGCATAGTAGGAAAGAGGTTTGTCCATCATTTCTTCTGCAAACCGCTTATATTCTTCTTTTGTCCAGAACAACATTTCCTTGCCTTCTTCTTCTCCCAGTGCCCCTGCTTTTCTCGCCGGATTAGTGCTAAGATCGTAATATTTCACTGCATGATTGAAAATGGTGCTTAACTGTCCATGTATCGTTTTAAGATACGTTGGCGAAAGCGGTTTTCCTGTCTTCGTTTTCAGTTTTCTCATCTGGTTATGCCAGTCCATCACATCTTTAGCTGTAATTTCCGATACTTTACGTTTTCCAAGATACGGAAGAATCTTTTTCTGAATAATATTTTCTTTTGTAAGCCAGGTACTCTGCTTCAAAGAAGGTCTGACATCTTCTTCATACATAGTGCAAAAGCTTTCCATTGTCATATCCACGCTTGCTTTCTTCTGTAATTTGAATTGTAATTCCCAGTCCGCAGCTTCTTTTCTTGTAGAAAATCCTCGTTTGCATTTCTGTTTTCTTGCACCTGTCCAGTCCTGATACCGGATCATCACATACCAGGTGCCATTGTCATTCTTATAAATTGCCATTCTTAATTCCTCCCATCATTCGATCTTGTTCCATAGAACTGCTCATAGAAATATTTCCGGTCAACCTTTCCTGCAATGGTCTGACATCCCATCGCCTGTAACTCCCTGTTTAGCCTTTTCATCAGCTTGTATGCGTAGGATTCTGATACTTCCAGGACTTCCATGACCTCTTTCACATTCATAAACATTTTACTCATAGAAAATTTCTCCTTTCTTTTTACTATACTATTTTGTATTGGTTGAATTATACTATACTATTCTGTATGGGTCAAGTACTTTCAATACATTTACCCATACTTTTTTGTATGGATTTTCTTGTCTCTACCATTTGGATATGCTATACTCAACCTATCAAGAAAAAGACAGGAGATATAAACATATGGCAATAGGCGAAAGAATCCACCATTTCAGACTTCTGCGTGGTTTCACGCAGAAATATTTGGGTCAACAGCTGGGATTCAGTGATTCACAGGCTGATGTCCGCATTGCACAGTATGAAAAAGGGGCACGCAGTCCAAAAGAAAAATATCTGAACGCATTGGCTGATATTTTTGAAGTATCCCCTCATGCTCTTGCTGTCCCGGATATTGACAGTTACGTTGGACTGATGCATACCTTATTTACCTTAGAAGACCTTTACGGGCTTCACATTGATGAGATTGACGGAGAACTTTGTCTCCGGCTGGACAAGGCCAAGGGAACCACCTACCTTTCCATGTTCGATATGTTCCATGCGTGGCAGGAACAGGCAGAAAAACTCAAATCCGGCGAGATCACTCAGGAAGAATATGATCAGTGGCGTTACAACTATCCAAAAAACGCAAAATAAAAGCCGACGAAAAAAGGCCTTACCAAATTGATTTCACTCAATTCAGTAAGACCTTTTTTGTCGGTTTCACACATATTACTCGATAACCACAGGATACCTGATAAATAATGCCAAAATATCCAGTGTTATCATTTTGTTATCAAATAGAACTTTATCTGCCCGGAAACGCCCTGTTTATAAGGCTTTCCAGAAATTTTTAATTATTCAAACTCAGTCGTAGAAGACTCTTTTTTCTATCTGAAATCCTTTTCGTAGAGGATCACACGATCATCCGCATCGTATCTCTTCTTGGAGAGAACCATGCTCAGTTTCCGGAATCCGATCTTTTCAGACTGGCGGATGGCCTCATCCACAATCTCTTTGACGTCGATCACAGTAACTGGTCTGCCCGCTTCCTGCAGCTCACTGATTCTCTCATAGAGCGTCGGGATTGCTTCTTCGTCGATCGTGTAATCTTCCTCGTAAGCATAAGTACGTCCAAATTCGACAAGTTCATCATTGGTAAATACCGGAATAACAATCTCGCTTGTAAACTTCTCTGCGAAATCCGGATGCTTCTCAAACAGCTCTTTCAGATATTTCTTCTCATCTTCCAGAACCACAAGAAGTGCATCTGTACGGAACTCCATCGCTTTGGAAAGCTGTTCCACAACGGCATCATCCAGATCACCGGCTTCCTCAATGATCAGCGTACCACCCGCAATCTTGGCAACCGTAGACGGGATATCCTTTTTATTGAAATCCTCTGCATAAATCTTTGCAATCTTTACAGATTCCTCGCCTTTTTCTTCACTGATTGTCTTTGCAAAACGAATACCGAGCGTAGACTTTCCACTGCCCTCTGCACCAAGAATGATCAGATTGCCGACTCTGGACGTCTGATCTGTAGATTTCATCTTCTTCATTACCATATATAATGCCGAAGCAATCTGCTGACTCAGCCCTGCCACCGTTGCAAAATAAGAGAAATTATACTTCTGTTCTTCCGTCAGATCCGTCGGAACTGCATCCTCTTCCTTTACAGATGCTGCTTCTTTTTTTTCTTCCTTTTCTTTTTCGGCCTGCTTTTCCTTCTCTTGCTTTTCGAGCTCCGCCGCCTGTTTCTCAAGCTCCGCTTCAATCTCTTTTGCAATATCCCTTGTATTTCCAAGAGCCGCCTTTTTCGCACTTGCACCTTCGGCTGCGTCCTCTTTCACTTCTGTTTCCGGCTCAGCCTGAGATACTTCCGCAACTTCCTCAATCGGCTGCACTTCTACTTCCTGTTCAGCCTCAACTACTTCTTCAACCTCTGGTGTCTCTTCTGGCTCTGCTACTTCTTCAATTACTTTCTCAATCGGTGCTGCCTCTTCTGGTTCAGCCTCAGCCACTTCTTCAACTTGTGGTTCAACTTCTGGTGCAACCTCAACTATTTTCTCAGCCAGTTCAACCTCTGTTTCCGGCTCAACTTCAGCGACTTCCTCCACATGTGATTCTGCTGCTTTCACTGGCTGTGGTTCTGCTTCAACCTTTTTGCCCAGAACTGCTGCGATTGCCGCTTCTTTCTGTGCAAGGCTCATGGACAGCAGAATATCATCAATATTGTTTCTCTTGATCTCTTCTGCCGGAACTTCTTCAGCTGCTTCTTCTGCCTCGGCAGTCACATCATTCATCGGTTCGATAATGTCACTCTCATCCGGTTTTCTCTGAATACCGGAGAGAATATCCCGCATACTCTTTGCAAGTTCTGCCTGAAGGTCTTCTGTATTAAATTCATATTTTTTATCCGCTTTTGCCGGTGCATCCTGACCGGCTGCATCTGCCTTTTCTTTTGATACGTTTTCCGCTTCGGAATCTGCGTCATCCACAATTTTCTCATCGACCTCTGCATCATCCGCTGCCTTCTCTGCGGCATTCTCATTATCGACAGTCTTTTCCGGGGTCGTTACCGGCAATTCCTTATGGAAATCCTGTTCTTCCTGATCGGTTTTTTCCTGATTTTCAGAAAATGCTGCAAAGATTCCGTAATCATCATTTTCTTCTTTTTCAGCTGTATGTTCTGCGACGCTCTGTGCGATCTCTTTTTCCGTTACAGAAATCACATCATCCGTGATCACTTCTTTGCTGGATTCTGGCATATTTTCCAGAATAGCTTTTTCCAGATCCGGTGCAACATTTTCTACCATTTCCGCTTTTGGCATGGTAGCTTCGTTGCGGTTATCATAAATCGCCTGCTGTACCGGTGTCAGTGCTTTGATCCTCTGTTTCAGTTCGAGTGCACGGATAACATATTTGCCCTGTCTGAACCACACAACCAGATCATCGCAAGCATCAACACATTTCTCCTTCTGTCCGGCACGATAATAAAGTTTTGCAAGCTCATAGGCATATTTTTCCGTGTATTCTTTCTGATTATATTCTTCCAGAATCTCAATCTGATCCTCGATTGCCGCACCTCTGCCTCGATAGATCATATATTTCAAAAGATAACGTGAATTGTCGTGCGGTGCTGCTTCAACAAATTCACTGTAAAATTCCGCTGCATCATCAAACTCCCGCAGTTTTACGGAAATCTCCGTTAAATGGAACAAAATGCTTCTCACTGCCTGAGATTTGCGGTATGCACGAAGCAAAAGTGCCTTACTGTCCTGCAATCTTCCGACTTCTTCATAAATTTCGCTGATCATACAAAGCGTTCTGACATTTCTTACTCTCCGCCAGTCAATCGTATCAATAATATCTGCCGCATCTTCATAATATCCCTGATCAGCCAGCTTTGTTATTTCTTCTAACTTAAGGTTGTATTCGTATTTATCCACTGTTTCACCTCGTATATGTTCCTGCCTGTTATTATCCTATTTTATTCTACTATTACTCTTCATGTTTTTAAAGTATACTACACCAAAAATACATTGTCAAACCGAGGGTTTTCGCAATTTTTCCGTCTGACCGGTTCTTTTTCCCCGGAAATATCCAAAAAGGAAGCCGCTGTTTTTTTGCGGCTCCCCGATACTCTTATTTGGTCTTACCGATTTTAACTTTTGACCAGGCAGAATAGTATTTCTTTCTGTTTTTCTTTTTCCAGGTTCTGATCCGGATATAATATTTCTTTCTGGATTTTAACTTGGATACCGTAGTACTGTTCTTTTTCATACCACTGATATTTTTTGTCTTTTTTGATTTGAATTTTCTGCTTGTTGATACCTGAATCTGATATCCTGACACCTGCTTTTTCTGTTTTTTCCAGGAAATACTCAGTGCCTTCTTCTTTTTGATGACTTTGGTGATCTTCGTCGCTTTCGGAACAATTTTGAAAGAAAGTGTTTTGCTGCCACAGTATTTATTTTTCATTTTTACATTTACATGGTACTGACCAACCTTCTTTCTTCCTGCCTGATACGATACCGTATAATGATTGGAAGATACTCTGTTGCCATCACCATCAAGTACAATAACGCCTGGATTTTTTGTCTTTCCATCGTATACATATTTCGTCTTTGAAAGTTTTACCACTTTTGGTGTCCGCTTTTTCACAAACTTCGCAGTAATGCTTTCATCAGACAGTATCTGTATCCTGTAATCCTCTTCTTTTGAAAGCAGTATTCCTTCTCTGTACCATCCTTCGAAAACATATTCTTCCTCCGGAATTGCCTGAAGTTTCGCAAACTGCCCATACTGGTAAATACCTCTGCCAATCACAGTTCCGGCTTTTTCATCAGATACAAGTGCTTCCACCGTAAAATATGCATTTCTTGCATCGTCTCCGGACAAATCCGAATCCGAATTTATTGTGTTTCCATCTGCATCATAAAGTCTGTAGTCCGCATCGGAACCTTCCGGAGTATCCTTCTCCAGCTCCGCTTTATCGTATGCTGGGAGAACGCCTTCCACCACTTCTCCTTTTTCCATCTCAATATTGAAATAATTGATGTTTCGCGTATACTCACCGGCCAGAGCACTGTATTCATTGATGCTGTAATTGACGCTGTCTTTTTCACGTGCAGTCATTTCCACATAAAAAGTTTCATCCACCGGAAGGACAACATATTTCTGCCCATTGTTATCCACCCCTGCAATATAACTTCCTGTTTCATCCGACTGCTCATTGATGATCGATGCAATCTTATTTTGTTCTGCATCAAAAACCTTAACATCAACCTCACAGTTGATTCGAATGATCCGGAATCCGCCATTGTTCAGGCGATTTGCAGTTGTTCCGACATAATTGCTGTCCATCGATGCCAGCCATGCATAACACAGTTCCGGATAATGAGCTGCCCCGAGTCCTTCTCCATTTAAAACAGCCGTTGTAAAATAATTCGGATGATTGCTGACAAGTGCAAGCATCAGATCACTCAGTTTCACACCCGCATAATCAATGACAAGCTCATTATAATCTGTGATTCCTGCATCCTGAAGTGCTTTCCTGAGCCATCCCGATACGATTTTCAATGCCTTTTCTTCCGTTCCCCATGGATTGATCCCGGTATTCCAGATATATGCACCCACAAATTTATACCATTCACTCTTTACCTGCGATACAATCGAATCCGTCAGACGTCCTGACTGTTCATCGGTACAACCAAAAACTACGGAACAAATCTCCCGAATCTCATTCTGATAACGATCAACATAGTTTTCTCTGTTTACGATAAATTTTTTAGATAAGATTGTAACATAATCTGACAGAAATACGCCCTGAGAATAATTATGTTTCGTATCATTGACGATCAGCCCATCTTTTAAGAACCCAACCGCATTCCAGGTCAGATTGTCCACAGAGATTTTTTTCATTTGAAAATCATCTACAACATACTTCTCTGTTGTTGGCATCGCCTGGTAGATCGCCAGCATTTTCTTTTTCAGATCTGCATAATCTTTCGGTTCTGACTCCGCAGACGGCAAATATCGATCAATACCATATCTGCCAAATCCCATGGCTGCCGGTGCTACATAAGGCACAGGATCACTCTGATTAATAATATTAAATATATTATCATACTTTGAATCCCCATTTACCTCTTTGCTCAATGCACCTGCCGGCGTTTCAAAACAATAACCATAAACATCTTTTCTCTGATACGAGATATCGTTTCCCAAAGCGATTCCCTTATCAAGTTCACCGCTCACCAGATTTGCTGTTGCCGCTGCACGGCTGTATCCCGTGACCCATATTTTAACCTGTCCGGAAATTCCATGCTTGGAAATATATTGTTTCAGATAAGAAAGAACATTATTTTTCGCAGTATTAAATCCCTGATGCTGTCCGGATGTACCAATCGTAAAATTGCTTGCCCATTCCTGCTCATAACCGCCGCCTCTGACGGCAACTGCAATCAGTGTATATTCCTCATCTTTTACTTTCACAGGTTTATTTCCGATGATAACGCCAATCGAATCCGTCGTCGGTTTCTTCGTAAACCAGTCATTTACTGCTATATTTTCATCTGCAAATCCCATTTCTTTCAACAACGCTCTGGCATTGCTGCTTTTATTGGTGTAATCCGTCTGACCGCCATCACTGCTTCCAAATGCCGACATTGCAAAACTGAGCGACATCGTTGCCAGACTCGGATTATAATTATAGGCACTCTTTGCAAAATAATTGTCCGAATAATAACATTTGGCTGTACTGTCTCCACTATAGGTAAACGTTATCTCCTTTACCGAAGACAGAATATCATCTGCGACCTCTCCAAACGTAAATTCCAGATCATCCACCGAATACACCGGATAAAAATAATCCTCGGATGTTGCGATATCAGACGCAGTCATTTTGAAAAATTCTGCAATATTCTTTCCTTCTTGCGGCATATTTGCCATCGTCTTGAACAGACCGATAGAATACAGGTTAATTCCCTGATCTTTTAACAGATCTGCTTCTTCCAGTGTATGATTTGCATATGCATACAGATGAACATTTGTATCATTTCTGTGCCATGCATTTCCCACAACATTTCCATCGTAATAACCATCATAATTATAATCGCCTTCGTTGGTCATTCCGGTAGAAAAAAGCACAACATTTTTAATCACATTTTCACTATCTGCATGATTTAACATAGAATTTGCCAGTTCCAGACCACTTGATATATCTCTGGTCGTGCTGGAAGCGGAAAGATTATTAATCTTATTGATCAGCGAGCTGTATTCTTTTGAAAAACCAGATACAGTAGTTGCATAATCTTTATAAGAAATGACCGCCACATAATTATCTCCGCCCGTTGCACTGATATCCCGGATAAATTTCCCGGCAGCACTCTTGACATCAGATAATGCCGTATCTGCCGTGTAAATCGTCTCATTATTATATGTAAATTCTGCTGTATCCGAGGTATCCAGCACCAATACCGTATACCGCTTCACATTTGCTGCCGCCTGGATTTCCAGGATGCCAAATGGCAGATCCACACCAGTGATCACTAAAATAACAGCCAACCAAAGGCTGATGATCCTTTTCATTTTTCTCATATTCCCAAACTCCTTTACTGCCTCTGCTGCAATACTCTGTGTCCATCCTGATCGGTTTCCATTTTGCAGTCCCCCGGCACACAAAATGCCGGCCGCACTCCATTTTTATCATATGCATTGGAAAAGCCGATCTTGTTATTCGCCCCAATAACATAAACGCAGGAAGTATAATATGTGTTCGGCGTTCGCAGCCACCAGCTGCTTTTTTGATTTTCTTTCAAAACAATACGCTGTTCTTCCTTCTCAAAAAATCTAAGAAACGTTCCTTCCGATGCTGCATTTATATTCTGATCTTCCATCACCTCACTGTATGCCAGCAAAAAAATCTTTCTCTTTATACTTTTTGTCCCTGTTCCCGAAACTCCCAATGATTTCTCATCCGTTATCTTAATCTCAGATTCCAAAACAGGCATCCCATCCGGAAGCTGTCTGATATATTCATGGTTTAAATAATCATCCATAAAACTGTTTTCATAATACGCTTCATAAGAATTTATCTGCATATTCATTTTCAGTACTTCTTTCCTCAACAGTAGTGTCTCGCCATTATAATCAGAAGTCAATACCAGAAATGGAACCAGTTCATGCCCTTCCCGGATATATACCAGATGATCACCCTTTTTATTTTTATCATATGCCAGATCCGATACTACACGGCACTCTTTCGTATGAAATCGAAACCATATACCTGTACACATCAAAAAGATTACGCTTACCAGAATCATTATTTTTTTCATGCTGCACCTTTTTATATTTTTTGGAATTGTTTTCGTAACAGAATTGTTTTTAAGAACAAAAAAGGAAACCGTTACTTCCACTACTTTCCGTAACGGTTTCCCTTATTTTCAATATTTAATTGTATTTTTATTTAGAATGTAATCGGAGGATTCTATTCAAAGTTTCCTGCTATTTATGTTAAATATTATAGTCGATATATAATATTTGCTTTTTATTTAACCCAAAGTTTCAAATATCTTTTTCCGAATATCTATTTTCTATACGTTCTTCTATATATTTCTTCTTCAAATGTGGTTCTATTCCTTTCGACTGTATGAAAGTAACCGACTGTTCTGTAAAAACCATATCTGAGAATGATATATAAAATACTTATATTTTTTAGATTATATTTCTTTACACATAATCTAAAAACCTTTGAATAATGTGGTAATCCTTCAATATAGTGGCTGTTTCGTTACTCTTTAACCATATCTTTCAGATTTTCCCATCTCCGATTATCTGTTATAAATTCGATCTCTTCTGAAATTATATCGTTAAAGGTTGTTTTCGCAGGAAACACCAGCCATACCACGTCTATACTGAACAGTTGTTATTTCTGACCCATCCATTGGACTTGACCTCTACTTTCTGTTCTTACGTGTTATTCAGTTCCTTTTACAACCTTGCCTCTGACTTTTTTCTATTCTACCAGGATTTCTCGTCTCCTGACAGGTAGTTTTTTGTTTGTCTTTGGCTTTCTTTGTTGTTGTCATTATAGTAGCACGCTTCTTCTCATTTGTCAATACTATTTTTATATTTTTATTTAATTATTTTATTTTCTAAATATTCAGACATTTATTCTTTGAAAATTGTATTAATTTTATATAATTTTCAAATAATTCATACGTGCGTTCAACTTGCATCACTGTTCTTCCTTCAGCTTTCGAATGATCTCCTCCAGTTCTTCGATGACCTGTTCCATGTCCTCACTTTCCCTTGCCAGAGCCACCAATATTTGTTTCACAGAGCTCTTCCCTTCACTTTTCTGAATCATCAGTTTTGCGATGTATTCTTCCCTTGTCAGTGCCGGCATCAGTTTTCTGGCATACTGCCGTCCGAACTGCTCCATTCCACATTCTTTCAGATATCCATTCTGAACAAGTGAACGAATGATATTATGTACCAGCCCATTTGTCCAGGTTGCTTTCACCTGCATTTTTACAATATCCACACTGGTCAGTGCCTCCTTACTGTCCCAGAAAATATCCATCATCTGTTCTTCACTTTTTGTCAGTTCCTTCATTTTCTGCTCCTTCCATTTTTGCCGTCTTTCATCCAAACTATCTTATTTTCTTCATAATGTATAATTTTAAACGAATCAAATATCTCCGTCAAACTCACTATAAGCCTTCTGTGTATTTTCCATAAAACAGGCTGCCACCTCTTCGGTCGCAGCCCATTTATTTTGCAAAATTTTTATGATGCTTTTATTGCCTTGCTGAAAGCTCCATAGATTAATTCTCCATCTTTTTTATACCATGCACGAACCTTATAATATTTATCTTTCGATATTTTCAGTTCCACGCTGGTTTTCTTTTTCTGCTGCCAGATGGTGGTATATTTTCCTTTCTGAGAATCTGCCTGGGCAACCTCATATCCCGCTGCACCTGCTACCGGATCCCAACTGAAAACAGCTTTCTTTTTTCCTTTTTTCTGAGCAATAAAATTCATCGGCTTGCCTGGCCGTACTGTTACTTTCAGTTTGACTTTCTTTTTGCTTCCATCCGTTGTCTTTACCATGATAACAGCGGATCCCGCTTTCTTTGCTGTAACAAATCCCTCATCACTTACTGCTGCAATTTCCGGTTTGTTGCTGCTGTATGCCAGCTCCTGTTTAGAGGCATAGAAAGGAACCATTTCTGCCTCAACCCGATAGGAACTGTCTGGCTTTAAGGTAACTGCATTTTTCTTCAGCAGAAGTTTCTGTGCAACATAATTCTGCTGTGTTCTCTTAGTCCCTGTAATCTCAACAGCTACCTTATTCTTTTTCGCATACTTATACGCTACCGTATTTTTCTGACAGTAAATTTTTTTAACATCCGTCAAGGTAATGTATTTTCCGATTTTCCTGACACTCGTCGGAATATAAATTTCAAGTTTTTCACATCCCGCAAAGGCATCGGCTCCGATTTTTTGCACACCATTTGGAATGACAATTTTTCGCAGATTTTTGCAATTATAGAAACATCCATACTTTATCTCTTTCAGACCATTCGGTAAACGAACACTCTGCAAGCTTGTACACTCTTCAAATGCTTGACCGTCTATTTTTTTCACACTGTCCGGAATATAGATACTTTTTACATTTGTGCACTCGCTGAAAGACGGCCCATTAATACTTTTTACTGAACCTGGAATATAAATTTTATCAAAAAGATATCCTATTTTTGCATCCATATAATAAGGATCCGTAAAATATCCACCAATCTCCGTAACCGGTTTCCCGAGAACACTTTTTTCTATGGTGAGCGTCATATGTTTTTTCAAAGTACTGTTCAGATCAATACATTCTGCAAGAACACTGTCTGTCTCTGGCATATACCGATAGACTACATGATTTACCGCCACTGCATTTTCAAAATACGCGTAACCCGAGCTATAAATTTTTCCTTCAAACGGATTTGCCTCATTGTCCGCCGCATTTGCAGCCATTATCGGAAGTATACAAAACAAAGCAAACAACATTATGCCCTTTAACATGATATTTTTAAACTGTCTGAACATAAAAGTTCCCCCTTTAAAATTTTAAATTTGATATCCTTTCCACTGCATCATCTGCTGTTGTAGTGCCTTTTGGAACAATATTTGCCACCATGACAATATGTCTCTTTGGAGCTATTACTAATGACTCTATTTCATATTTGCTATAGTCTTTCTTCTTATCAACCGTAATAATATCCTGTGGAGTATACAGTTTATTTCCTTTATATGTTTCTGATTCACCGGACAGATTTACTACCATAATTTTATTTACATTATTATGATCATTACATTGCGGTATAAATAAACAATCTGTCTGTGCATCGTAATAGATATCCTGTCCCCTTGAAAAACCCGTTGTGTTCTTTACATAAAATGTCCAAAGAGTATCAAATCTTCCAGCCGTTCCTTTTTCATTGATTAATATCTTACCCATCATAAAAGTCAAATATCCATTTCGAGATTTCACTTTGATAATCAAATGGCTTTTTTTGTAAAAAGCAATAGCTCCTGTGGCTTCTGGAACGCTAATGTTAATTCCATTTGTCAGATTATCCGTCAATTTTCCATATTTGACACGAATCAAATAATTCTGCTGCTCTCTTCCACTTTTATCTGGATCTTTTACCCAGCAGCCAAAAAATATATATTTCTCTGCACAACACATACCATTTCCGTGTCCCAGTGCCCCCTTCTCTACCTTAAATGTTTTAGTATACGGTTTTTCAAAATCCGGAAAGTAATATATGGTGCTGAGCATTTGATCTTTGCGTGTCTTTACTGCATATGCTTCCCTTTCTTTCATAGAATAACATCCCAGATTTGTACATTTATTTACATCTGGAACTGCCTGAATCCTTGTTGTATCTCCCTTTTTATTTGCCATAGTTCTTCTCCTTTTCTCTTCTGTTTGCTACACGCTGTCCGTCATACGTCTTTCCATGCTGGATCTTCCCATCTGTTTTTTGTTTTATTCCACCTCCTTTTCTGACGTTTTCCATTGACTGTCCGATACCTTGTTACAATTGTATCTGCAACTCTCTCCTCAATGCTATTGTTGTTATAAATTTGATTCTGCTCTCTATTGCTTATTGCAACACTATAACTCTCTACCTGCATACTGAGAGCCAACACTGCAATCAACAATATACTTTCCACCTTACCTCTCTTCATTTTCTTTCACCTCAAATCCATTTCTTTGCATTTCTTCCACTTCATCTGAAGGAAGTTCTTCCTTTTCTATTCTTTCTCTAATCTCACTTTTGTGAACTGTATAATACTTTTCACCTTCTTTCAAAATATATGTATTTTCTGGAAGCATTTCTTCTATTCCTTCTCCGGTAATAATTTGATCTTTCGGCGTATCATATGCCGGTGTTATCATAAACATATATGAAAAAATGATAACCACCAAAAATAGGCCGATATATTTTTTCTGTTGATTTCGTCCTGTTTTTTTATCCTGATTTTTGCAGATAATTTCAAATCGTTCTTTTAACTCTTCTCCATTTTTATCTGCCAGATGGACTCCGTACAAAACACCGCTGCCTCTTTTTTTCTGTGCATTTTTCAAGGTCTTAACGATAGTTCCAAGATAACTTAACTGCTCTTTCTGACTGAGGTTTTCGGTCACAGTAAGATCACACCGGATTTCCAGATTCTTTTCCAATGTATCCTGCATTTTGTAAACCAGTGGATTCCACCAGCAAAGACAACGACAGAGCTGCGTCAGCCATTTTATGTACAGATCTCCATTTGTGAAATGTGTACATTCATGGAGCAAAGCATAATATAATTCTTCTTCCGAATAATCGTAGTCCGGAAGATAAATATTCCACCGGAATACACCTTCCGCACAAGGAATAGTAATCCCCGGATTCTGATATACCGCTATTTTCTTTTTAATCTTTTTTTCCTGTGTGATTCTGCTAAGAACTGATTGGTACTGCTCATTTGCCTCTGTGGAATACTTTTGAAAAATGCGACGCATTTCCTGGTATTTCACAAAATAACGCAACATGAAAACCCCTGCAATAATCAGCCAGATTGCTGCCAGAGCATATGCTATTGTAAACTGTCTTCCCCATAAATTGTGTTTTTCAAGACCTATTACATTATTTATAATCGGAAATATTCCTTTTGATACTTGAATCCCTATAGATGGTCGAAAGTCAATGGGAAATATCATCCTGACAACCCCAAGTAAGTAAAACATCAGTGTCAGATGAATCCCCTTTCGCGTCGTGTAAATTTTCTTTTTTCCCATCCAGAAAACAATTCCAATAAAAATACTGTTCCATAAAATCGCTATACAAAGCGAACCAAGATTAAATGTCATATCTTTTCCTGTTCTTTTTTGTCATTTTATTTATAATTTGAAATTTTTACATATTTATTATTAATATTTTTTATTTGTATTAACAATAGTATAAATGCTCCACGTATTTCTGTCAAGTGCAAAAGGCTGCAACCTTTTACGATTGCAGCCTTTCAATAAAATGATGTGGGTGTCAAAAGTCTCCATCCGGTCGGTGCTAAACATGTGCCACTGGCACATAGCACCCCAGTATTCGCATATCGTGGGATTATCATCCCACTTTTATGCTCATATCGGGGCGGGTCCCAAGGTCTTTCATCCACCTATGAGCAAGCTCATGTGGATTTAGACCTTTTGACCCTGGCATCATAAAATATCTATTTTTTCAGAATCTTAACCTCAGAACCACATATGTCCCAGGTGATATACG
>NZ_WQNP01000037.1:3393-4926 GCF_018783905.1 Ruminococcus sp. MCC718 | reverse complement strand
CTGTAATACTTCTTTCCTTTTGCTGTTCTATACCAGGCACGGATTTTGTAATATTTCTTTGTTGATGCCTTGAATGTGATCTTTGTTTTGCCGGTCACTTTTTTGATGACTTTGTAGGTTCCGTTTTTCGTATCGGAACAGCTGAGCTCATACCCTTCTTCGCCTTCGGATTTATTCCAGGTAAATACCGTTGTATTTTTATTCTCAACGCTGTCTGCCGAAAGATACGGAGCCCGAGGCTGGACAACGACTTTCAGTTTCACTTTCTTTTTGCTTCCGCTCTTTAACTGAACGGTGATCGTTGCTTTTCCGTTTTTCTTTGCCGTCATCATACCCTTTGCATTTACAGATACCACTTTGGAATTGCTGCTGCTGAATTTTACATTACGTTTGGCAGCATAAACCGGCGTTACCTGATAAAGTACTCTCTTCTTTGCACCGATCGGCATACTGATCTGCTTTGTGCTCAGTAACAGGTCTGTCGCTTTGTAAGAAGTTTTGACTGGATCTATGATCGTATATGGAAGATGATTTTTCTTCGCATACTTATGTGCGGCAGAATTATTGGCACAATAGATCATTTTTACCTGTCCGTACTCATTAGTTTTCTTAAATGCATTTTTACCGATTTTCTTTACACTTTCCGGGATATAAATTTCAAGTTTCGGACATCCGGAAAACGCTTCTGCACCAATCTCGGTAACTCCTTCCGGAATGTATACGGTTCTCAGATCCGAGCTGTCCTCCAAGAAATATTTTCCAATTCTTTTTGTTGAAGACGGAAGCTCTATCTTCCGGAGCTTCCAAATATTATGAATCCCACTCACATTTGTAGTTCCTTCTGGAATAATAATCTGCTCAAAATCACTTTCGAATATTACTCCTGGTGTGACAGTCAGGAACTTTGGTAATGTAATAGAACCAAAACTTGCACCGCTGATCTCAATATCTTTTACCGAATCCGGGAGAACTAAATTGAGCCGTGTAAGATAGCTCGGTCCGTCCTCTTCTCCGTCAATGTAAATTCCTGTGACCGGTTTGCCTCTTACTTCCGAACGAGGTTTAAAAGTAATGCCTTCCGGAAATTCTTCATCGTTATCATCAAATGCTACGATACGGTAACTGTCTTTCTCCGGAAGATACTGATATACCACACGGTCTACCACGATCGCTCTTTCATAGCGATTGGCTACATAGTCCTCTCCATCATCGTGATGGATATAGACATCCTTTTCCGTTGGCTGTGCAATCTCCTCTGCCCGGACATTCTGATGGAGACAGAACACGAGAGCCAGCATTGCAACCGATGTGAACAGTTTCAAAAATTTCTTTTTCATAAAACCACCCTTTCTCTGCCCAAAATTACACAATATTTATTATTAATATTTTTCACTTATATTAATAATAGTATAAATACTTCCGCTATTTCTGTCAAGTGCAAAAGGCTGCAACCTTTTACGATTGCAGCCTTTTAAAAAACCTAGTTTTTCAGTGTTCTAATCTCTGAACCATATATGTCCCAGGTGGTATACA
>NZ_WQNP01000037.1:0-3383 GCF_018783905.1 Ruminococcus sp. MCC718 | reverse complement strand
CTGTAATACTTCTTTCCTTTTGCTGTTCTATACCAGGCACGGATTTTGTAATATTTCTTTGTTGATGCCTTGAATGTGATTTTTGTTTTGCCGGTCACTTTTTTGATGACTTTGTAGGTTCCGTTTTTCGTATCGGAACAGCTGATCTCATACCCTTCTTCGCCTCCGGATTTATCCCATGTAAATACTGTTGTATTTTTATTTGGAACGCTGTCTGCTGAAAAATACGGAGCCCGAGGCTGGACAACGACTTTCAGTTTTACTTTCTTTTTGCTTCCGCTCTTTAACTGAACGGTGATCGTTGCTTTTCCGTTTTTCTTTGCCGTCATCATACCCTTTGCATTTACAGATACCACTTTGGAATTGCTGCTGCTGAATTTTACATTACGTTTGGCAGCATAAACCGGCGTTACCTGATAAAGCACTCTCTTCTTTGCACCGATCGGCATACTGATCCGCTTTGTGCTCAGTGACAGGTCTGTCGCTTTGTAAGAAGTTTTGACTGGATCTATGATCGTATATGGAAGGTGATTTTTCTTCGCATACTTATGTGCGGCAGAATTGTTGGCACAATAGATCATTTTTACCTGTCCGTACTGATCCGTTTTCTTAAATGCATTTTTACCGATCTTCTTTACACTTGCCGGGATATAAATTTCAAGTTTCGGACATCCGGAAAATGCTTCTGCACCAATCTCGGTGACTCCTTCCGGAATGTATACGGTTCTCAGATCCGGACTGTTTCCCAAAAAATATTTTCCGATTTTCTTTGTTGAAGACGGAAGCTCCATCTTTCGGAGTTTCCAAATATCATTGATCCCGCTCACATTTGTAGTTCCTGCCGGAATAATAATTTGCTCAACATCACCTTCGGATATCATTCCCGGTGTGATAGTCGGAGACTTCGGTAATGTAATAGAGCCAAAACTTGCACCGCTGATTTCAATATCTTTTACAGAATCCGGGAGTACTAAATTGAGCCGTGTAAGATAGCTCGGTCCGTCCTCTTCTCCATCAATGTAAATTCCTGTGACCGGTTTGCCTCTTACTTCCGAACGAGGCTTAAAAGTAATGCCTTCCGGAAATTCTTCGTCATTATCATCAAATGCTACGATCCGGTAACTGTCTTTCTCCGGAAGATACTGATATACCACACGGTCTACCACGATCGCTCTTTCATAGCGATTGGCTACATAGTCCTCTCCATCATCGTGATGGATGTAGACATCCTTTTCCGTTGGCTGTGCAATCTCCTCTGCCCGGACATTCTGATGGAGACAGAATACGAGAGCCAGCATTGCAACCGACGTGAACAATTTCAAAAATTTCTTCTTCATAAAACCACCCTTTCCCTGTTCAGAATCGCATATCAGGCATCACTTACGTTCATGCAGCCTGAGGTATTTGTAATTTCTTTATACTCCACAATTTATCAAAAAACAATACCTCTGATTTCACTTTTACATTATATTTACATTTTGAAAATATAATGTAAAAACAATGGATTAGAGATAAGTAGAAAACATTGCGTCTGAAAAACAATTCCCGCTTAAACAACCTCTGGCAGGTCAGGAGCTTTTGACAGCATCTTAACAAAACACTCGGTATTTCAATTCTTTACGCCTGCCATGAAACCACCGACAACTTCTTATTTATTTCTCAAACCCTTCTGTGCAATGCCTCTCCAGGCATTCTTCTATCTTCTCCTGTTTCAGCCCTGCCCCGATCATAATCAGCACTTCCTGTCCTTCTTTTACCGGCTGGATGCTGATATTTTTGCGTGTCGCATTAAATTCTTTCCAGGACTCTGCTTTTGTGATTCTTGGTTTATCTACTTTTTCCATTTTATCTTCCATTTTATTTTCCATCATTACTTCTTCTTTGTAGTTGGTATTTAAGAATCCTTTGATTCTGAAAATATGCCCGCAGTCCGGATTTTGAAAAAGCTCTTCCGCCGCTTTTTTCATATTTTCCACGCTGATTTTTTTATTCAAAAAGTACAGGGATTCAAAAACGGAATCCTGCTCAAAATCCAGCTTCTGATAATTTTCCGGTGTATAGCCGGCTGACATCAGATCCTGGAAATCTGCTTTTGTCAGCGTATCCCAATTTTTACACAGACAATCTTTTTCCTCTATCACACGCTCACATTTGATTTGTTTTAATGCAATGTTGATATGTGCAAGCACTTTGGAAATCGATTCTTCTGCCTTTGCAATAGATTCTTTTTCTTCCATTTGTGCCTCTTTTTCTGTTTTCAGATTTTTACCTATTTTGCTGAAAACAATCTTGCCTGCACTGGCTGCTTCGCTCGCAAGAATATAATTTTCTTCTTCCGACATCTCTTCTTCCAGATTTGCATCCACGATCGTAATGACGCTGCCCGGTTCATACCAGCGATCCAGAGGCTCTTCGTGCAGAATATCAAAAAATTCATCCACATCAAAAATGCCGGACGGCTCAACCAGAATCCGGTCATATCCACACATTCCCATGGAGATCAGTTTTGTTTTGAATCTTCTGCGATGTGTTTCCGGATCACATCCACCAGAGATCATTTCCAGCTCGCACTGATCGCCCATCAGATCCTGAAGCATCATCATATCTACATTGACTGCACCAAAATCATTTTCCAGAATACCAATATTTTTTCCACTGTCCATCAGATATTTTGCACATTTTCTTATAAAGGTTGTCTTTCCTGCACCAAGAAATCCGGTGATCAAATCTATTTTTATCATTTTATCGTTCATCCTCCTTATCATTTATTCAAACATGTCGGGATCTATAAACTAATATCAGCAATGAGAAATTAAAGCATGCCTTTACTGCCATTTGATACAAACTTATTGCCCGTCACCACATATCTGATGTAGTTATAAGCGAAAATCCACACTTTGTCCAGTCTTCCTTTTCAACAGAATTTTTCATATAGCACAAAAAAAGTTCTGAAATCAATTTGATTTCAGAACTTTAATTCAAGGCGACAACCAGATTTGAACTGGTGATCAGGGTGTTGCAGACCCACGCCTTACCACTTGGCTATGTCGCCATAATGACTCCTACGAGAATCGAACTCGTGTTACCGCCGTGAAAGGGCGATGTCTTAACCGCTTGACCAAGGAGCCAGATTTAAGATATAAATATGCACGTAGTATGAACATACCGCGTGCTAACTCCCCGAGTTGGGCTCGAACCAACAACCCTTCGGTTAACAGCCGAATGCTCTACCATTGAGCTATCGAGGATCACAAAGGCATGTGCCTTCAAAACCGCATACAGACTATAAATCCTACATCTTTTTTCTATCCTGAACCTCACACTCTCGTGCTTGGTTAAGCCTTCGACCTATTAGTAGCAGTCAGCTCCATACATTACTGCAC
>NZ_WQNP01000179.1:0-206 GCF_018783905.1 Ruminococcus sp. MCC718 | reverse complement strand
AAGCTGGTCACTGGAAAGCTCCGTGAGGTAGCAATCCAAAAGATAGACGACCAGACCGAAGCCCTTGTATCCATGATAGGCGACAATCAAGTGGATTACCGTTTCTTTCTGGGATTCAAGCTCATGGTCACAGAGGACGAAGTCAATCTGAAGAACATCAAAAAATCGGTATTTCTGACATTCCGTGAGTTTTTGAATGAGGTAAG
>NZ_WQNP01000036.1:0-38315 GCF_018783905.1 Ruminococcus sp. MCC718 | reverse complement strand
ACAGCCTTTTGCCACGCTGGTGCACGCAGAAAGTTTTTAGAATCAAAACGTTCCGCATCAAGATAGTAAAAAGAGTGGATGCTGTTTTTTCTTTCCATGCAACAAAAGGAATGTGAAGTGCAGAATTGTGCCAGACAACAAAAAGACAGAGGCATAGTGACGGTAGCAAGTTTCCGTTACTCTATCTCTGTCTTTTTCTGTTCTGTGTTTTGTAATTTGGCCTGAAAGGACTGTTCCGCTTAAGCGACCCCCCGGCAAGCCAGGAGCTTTTAGCAATGTGCAGACGAACTGCATTGTAAAACATGGTGCGTAAAATAATACAGCCATGATGAATTCGAAAACAAATCGCTCTGACGGTAGCAAGGCTTCCGTCGTGAGGTTTGCGATGCTGCCGCCCCAAAGAGCCGCTGTCTGAGCCTCGAAGAGGCGAGTTTAGGCGAAGGGCGGCTAACAGGCGAGCGAACCGAACAGGAAACGCAGCGTGTCAGGAGATTGTTTTCGAATCATCATGGCGTTATATTTTACGTATAAGTTTTCTTAATGCCTATCTTCTTGCCCTTCGGACAAGAAGCATCCCTCGCTCTAAAGAACTCGGTCAATTTTTATTTTTCTGCTGCTGTCTGCAGGATCACTGCTGCGTCCAGGGTATCTGCCACGCCATCGCCGTTTACATCTGCACTTGCTGTTGCGTCTGCATCCAGGCTTGTAAGTTCTGCACTTGCTGCCAGGACAGATACGCTGTCGCTTGTTGTGACTGCACCGTCGCCGTTTACGTCACCGAGGAGACGGGCTGCTGCGATCTTCAGTGTCAGGCTCTTAACTGCTGCATTGATCTCACTCTGTACTGCATCTGCATTGTCATATACATTCTGTGCATCTGCTTTTACTGTTGCCAGTCCGTCGATCGTGGATGCTACGTACGCATCTGTATCTGCAAGGATTGCAGCTGCTTTTTCCAGCATAGCTTTCAGGGCTGCTTTGTTGCCTTTCATTTCAAGGTTTGTGATCGCATCGATCAGTTCTTCGTATGCACCTGCGATTGCTGCTTCGTCACCGTTTTCCAGGGCATCTTTTGCTTTGCTGATCGCATCGTTCAGTTTAGCGATGGAATCACTTGTGTACTTGCCGTCTGTCAGTTTTTCTGCTGCGTCTGCCAGTTTCTTCAGGGAAGCTCTGTCTGCGTTTTCTGCCAGTTTGGACATTTCAGCCAGAACTGCGTCTGCTGCTGCATCGATTTCCGCCTGAGTTGCATCTGCTTTTGCCAGAACTGCTTTTCCTGCGTCTGCTGCTGCTTTCAGTGCATCTACGGATTCATAGTTATCTGCATCTGCAAGGATTGCTTCTGCTGCTTCGATCGCTGTCTCAAGGTGCAGGGTCTGTACGCCGTATTCCAGGTTTCCAAGTGCTTCGATGATGCCGTTTACTGCCGCATCGATTTCAGACTGACTTGCGTCTGCTTTTGCTACTACGTCTTTTGCTGCTGCTACTGCATCTTCCAGTGCTTTCCAGCTGTCTGCTGTATACTCGGAAGAATCAAGGTCTTTTACGGTGTTGATCAGTTTCTGCAGGCCTTTGTCTGCGATTGTGCTCTGTACAGCGTCTTTTGAATGGGAAGTGATATCTTTCAGGATATCTGCATATTTTTCATTCAGGGACTGTGCTGTGAAACCATGTTCTTTTGCAAACTCTGTAGAATCCATTACAAGGTTGCAGATGTTGATGGCTGCTTTCTGAAGGTCACCAAGGGAGATCAGCTGTTTATTTGTCTGACCATCTTTGTTGCTGTTTACCTTGTAGCTGACCGTTGTCTGTTTTGTTGTTGTACCTGTCCACCAGTTACGTACATCTTTTACTTTATATGTTGCATATCCATCTTCGATTGCTTTCCATGCTTCATCACACAGAAGGCTGTGATCTGCATCTGCATCACCGTTCACGGTTGTAGACTGTACTTCTGTACCTTCTTTATTCAGTTCATATCCGCCGAAGTTCGGAACGTCTTTTGTGATAACCGGGAGATCCGGATCTGTCTGATCCTGATAGCTGATGGTTGTCATATTTACATAGCCTTTTCCGTTCCAGTCTGGATCAGATTTGAAGCCTTTGATGATCTGAGCTGCACCTTTGCCAGGGCAAACAAGGTCGTTGCCTGCATGCATTTCATACATCGGTACGGACTGTCCGCCGCCCCAGTCTGTCATGATCATTCCCTGGAATCCCCATTCGTCTCTTGCGAATGCGGTACACAGATCATAATCATCGGCTGCCGGTCTGCCGTTGTTCTGGTTGTAAGAGGTCATGATCGCCATCGGCTGTGCCTGTTTTACAACTGCTTCAAAACCTTTGAGGTAGATTTCACGGATTGCTCTTTCAGAAACTGTGTTATTTTCGCTGTTTCTGTTTGTTTCCTGAGAGTTCAGTGCATAATGTTTGATAGTAACGCCAACACCTTTATTGGACTGTACGCCAAGGGTTGCAGCTGTACCTGTAATACCTACAACTACCGGATCCTCTGAATAGTACTCAAAGTTACGTCCGCACAGTGCGTTTCTGTGGATGTTCATACCAGGTGCCAGCCAGCATCCGATACCGAACTCTTCCATCTCTTCGCCAACGCCTTCGCCGTAAGCGTAGATCTGATCGGTATCCCAGGTCTGTGCAAGCAATGTACCGATCGGCCATGCGGTTGCATACTGGTAATAGGTCTGATCGCCATCTTTGTATTTCTGTGTAATACGAAGACCTGCAGGTCCGTCAGACAGGTTTACAGGGGTGATGCCTTTTGTATCGTTTCTCCAGGTAGATCCTGCCACACCTTTAACGGTTGCATCACCTGAATGACCGTTCACCAGTTCTGCCAGTTCTTCCAGTGACAGTGCAGATACAAACTGTTCAATACTGAGCTTCTTAAGTTTAACGTCCATCAGCGTCGCTTTGCTGAAATCACCGTCAAATTTTTTAACGTGCTCGTTGTATGTTACTGTATAGTCGGAGCTGTTTGCATTTCCTTTTTCAACACGGCTGATCTTGCCTGTTGCTCCGTCTTTGTTTTCTGCGATCAGATATTCTGTCTGCGTTGTATTCGATACGTATACATCGACATCTTCGTTTTCTTTGATGATTTTCGGTGCTTTGTAACCTGTGAAATCAACTGCGATCGTGGATGCTGCTGCGATCTCATCTGCTTCACCGTCGTATGTGATCGGTGTTGCACCTTCGGTTGTCATCGGCTCGAGTGTCGGATATTTCTCATCATCTGCAACGTTCGGATTATCTTTTACCGGAACCATCAGATTGCTGTACTGTTCTGTGATCGTATCTTCCGCTACGCTGATCTTGCCTGCTACATGTGTGTTTCTGGAAGAATTACCGACACGGATGATGTAATCGCCGTCCTCCATCACGTATGCTGCCTTGTCTGTATCGTAAGATCCCATCTCTGTTGTATCGTATGTGATCGTCAGTACCTGAGATTCACCAGGTGCCAGTTCGTCTGTCTTTGCATAGCCTGCCAGTTCCTGATACGGTTTGTCCAGATTGCCTTCCGGGGCTGAGAAGTAAACTTCTGCTACTTCTTTACCGGATACGGAACCTGTATTTTTCACTTTAACCTTAACGGTTACTTTGTCTTTGTCTGCTGTTACAGACTGTGTCTGCATTGCGAATGTAGTATAAGATCCGCCATAGCCAAATTCATAGGAAACATCTTTGCCGAACGTATCATAATAACGATATCCTACGAAAATATCATCGTTGTACAATTCCTGTGCATTATTTTTATCCTCGTTTGCAAATCCTGCACTGGATGGGTTGTCATCAAAATTAACCGGCCAGGTATCTGTTAATTTACCGGATGGATTTACTGTACCGTTTAATACTTCTACCAGTGCATCACCGCCGGTCATACCTGCCTGAGACATCAGGAGCATGGAATCCAGCCCATTGATCTCACTGAAGAACTTAGTATCAATGATTCCGCCTACGTTCAGGACAACAACTACGTTATCAAATGTTTTTCCAAGCAGTTCCAGATTGGCCCGCTCATCATCCGATAAGAGATAATCACCTTTTCCGGAAGAACGATCTGATCCTTCACCTGAGTTACGTGCAATAACATAAATTGCAGTATCTGTCTGATCTGCCGCTGCTTTGATCTGGTCTGCCGCACCTTCTGTCTGTTCATAAACCGGTTCATTCACCCATTTAAATCCCCAGCCCTGACTTGTGCCGCCGCCGTTTGCTGTCCAGAGCTCATGCATCTGGTTTACAAAATCTGCATTTACGATATCATATCCGGCATTTTCAAAACCCTGCTGTACGGTAACATTGTCACGCTGGTTTACAGCACCGGAACCGGTACCGCCTTTGATGGTGTTGTAAACACCCTGTCCGAACAGTGCTACTTTTGTTCCCTTCTTTGCTGAAATCGGCAGTGAGTTGTTCTTGTTTTCCATCAGGACCATGCCCTGTGCTGCGATGTTTTTAGCCGCGGTCTTATGGTCAATCTCACGCTGGCTGATATCCGGGTTTGTTGTAGCTGCCATCGCTGTCATGCTTCCTCCTAAGAGCATCGAAGCGGACAATGTGACTGCTATCACTTTTTTTGAAGTTTTCTTCATTCTTTTTCCTCCTTTACTGCTTTACTGCTTTCTTGTTATGTTTTTCGCTTTCCGATGTTGATATTCCATCAACATTTTCTCGTGTGATTTTATTTTATATAATTTTTTTATGATTTTCCATGTAATATTATACGTTTTTCTTGTAAATTTTTATGTTTCCTGTTAGTCCTCTGTTTTTAATCGTTATTTTGAATAAAATATGGTATGTATTTTCTTGTTTTATATATTTTTTATACATTTTCCACATTTTTTGATACAACAGATACACTATCTGTTCGCACTTCCGGTACATCGCAGGTATATTGCACTCCCACTAAGACAAAAAATGCACTCACATCTGTCTCTCGATGCAAGTGCACTTCCTGTCTTAAAAATTTCGTATTGGCTTTTATTTCTTTTTCTTTCTGGACCATACATATCCGCCAATCAGCACGATCAGTGCGATCACTGCGATGATAAGTGGTCTTAAAACATTGGTGTTATCTCCTGTTTTTGCGGATGTAACCGTGCTGCTTCCGCTCTGGGTTCCCGCAGTACTGCTGCTTCCGGAAGATGTTCCGCCGAAGGTGCTGCTGCCACCGGAGGTATTGCTGTTTCCGGAAGGTGCCTCGGTCTGGATACCGGAGCCGCCCTGGTTATCCGATCCACTTCCGTTTCCGTTGTTTCCATTATTGGATGCTGTCTCGGTCTGTGGTTCTGTGGAGGAATCATTTCCGCCATTGTTGTTTCCGTTATTGTTGCTCTGGCTTCCCACCGCTGCGTTCAGCGGTACATCGGTCACGGCAACGGCTGCATTGTTATTCTGCAGTTCTTCCGTTTTTGCGGAAACCGTTACGCTGTCACCGTCTTTAACCGAATCCTGTACCTGGAAAGTCATTTCAAAAAGTGTTCCGTTTGTATCCAGTTCTGTAGAGGATGCAAATACAAACACTGCTTCTCCTTCGGATTTATTGCCACTGACCGGATCGTTGATGTCGGTCAGAACGCCATTCATCATGGAGCCTGCTTCCGTTGATACCAGCTTCAGCTGTGAGCTGTCATACGTCACACGAATCTTGCCGTTTGTAATTTTCGTATCGCCGCTGATATCAAGAGTAACTTTCCACGCATCACTTCCTGCCTGAAGTGTGTCACCGTTTACCGTTACGGTTGCCCCCTCAGCTGCGGATACATTCTGATACAGGCACAGGATTGCTGCTGCAAACAGCATCATCGCACATAATACTTTTTTCATGGTTTGTTTTGCCTCCTCTGGACTGCATTATTTTACACGGACAGCTTTTTTATAGCCGAATTTTCCGTAATGTTTCTTACCGTCAATGATCTTGTAGGAACGGATTCTTACATAATATTTTGCTCTGCCCTTTCCTTTTACCTTGACTGTCTTTTTCACTTTTGTGTTTTTCTTGATGTTGACGGTCTTTACTTTCCTGGTAAACTGTTTGTCGCGTGCGATCTTGATCTGGTAGCCGTCTGCCTGTTTCTTTTTGGACCAGCGAAGGGATACTTTCTTTCTGGAATCTGAAACTGCTTTTTTGATCCTTGGCGGTCTCGGTGCTATGTAGAAGGTCATCGTCTTGCTTCCTTCGTATTCTCCGATACCTTTAATCGTAACGCTTGCTTTTCCGATCTTTTTATTCTTTTTGTAAGTCAGTGCATAATCTTTGGCTTCTGTCAGTGTTTTTCCCTGATACTGGATCGTCACACCCGGACGAACGGCTCTTCCTGTGTAAGTCTGATCTTCGATTTCAGCGATCTGTGTATCATTCAGGCTGATCTTCTTTTCCGGTGTTGGTGTCGGCTCAATCTTGTCGATCACTTCGCTTCTGTACTGAAGATCTTTGATGCTGACATTAATATCCGATCCGCTTGTTTTGTTCCACTCTTCTGCTTTCAGGTTCAGACCTGTATCTTTGAGATCAAGTTTCTCACTTGCGGAGAATGTCATGGTCACCAGATTGCCGCTGACTTCCTGCTCTCTGGAAGAAGCAAATACAAACACGATCTCACCTTCTGCTTTGTTTCCGTCGATCGGATCGTTGATAACCGTCTGGAAATTACCTTTTTTCAGTCCATCTCCTGCCTCTGTCTTTACCAGATGCAGTTTGTCGGCTGCGTATGTAATCCTTAATTTTCCGTTGCTGATCTTACCCACGTTCTCTGCTTTACAGGAAACGGTCACGATACCACTCTTTGCCTGAACGGCATCCAGATAAATTCTGGCGGTATCTGCTGCCCTCACAGCTCCAACGTTCAGTGTCAGAATCAAAAACATCGCCAATACTACAGAAAAAATCTTACTTTTCTTCATTCTTTTTACCTCCTTTTTGATTTCGATTCCTTTCTGTGCCTTAGTGAATCTATTTTATCTGATTTCTCGGTAAATTTCCATAGATTTTTATTAGATTTGGTTGAAATTTTTTTAGATTTTTTCTAACTTTTTTCTATTTTTCCACTTTTGTAAGAGGAATCATATAATATCTTTCATTTTCAAGGTTCAGTTTCTCTACACTGCCGTTATGAAAAGCCAGCACATCTATGAACTGCATCAGTGCTTTTGCATGCAGTTTTGTATCACACAGAACACTTCCGAGGATCTTATCTTCATCCACCAGTTCGCGTACTTCTTCGATTCCGTCGATTCCGACCACCTGCACTTCGGTGCATCCTTTTTCTTCGAGTGCTTCCCAGGCTCCCAGTGCCATGTCATCATTATTGCTGATGATCACTTCAATCTGGTTCGGATACTCTTTCATCCACTGCCGTACGATCACGTTCGCCTGATTTTTTTCCCAGTTTCCGGTGCTGCCTGCGATCTGCTGCGTCGGGATTTTTTTGTTTTCCAGCTCTTTCAGCACCCACTCTGAACGGATCAGCGTGTCCTGATGACCGGACTCTCCTTCCAGCATGGCGAACTGTATGACGCTGTCACCATTCCGGTCGATTTTACTGCGGTCTTTTTCCAGTGCATCTGCAATTACATCCGCCTGCAAAATAGCAGACTGTTTTGCATCCGATCCTTCATAATAAATCTGATCACTCCGGAAAATGTCTTCCCGCACCGGCTCTCTGTTGAAAAACACAACCGGAATGTCCGCCTGCGTCGCTTTGTCGATGATCACAGCCGCATTGGTGCGATCCACGATATTGACCAGCAGAAGATCATAGTCCAGACTGATGAACTGATCGATCTGGTCGTTCTGCTCCTGCTGACTGCCCCTTGCATCGGCGATCTTTTTGCGGATCTCCACGCCTGGATGGTCTTTTTCGTACTGAAAAATTTCATCCTCGAGATAACCGCAGATCTTGCTGACATAAACATCTTCTTCGTTGTATACAGCCACCCCGATCTTGACCTGCTTTTTGCTGTTCTCACTCTCCGCTGTCTTTGTACATCCAAAGACCAGCATGCACAGACCAAGTACTGCGATGGCTGCCTGCAGTTCCTTTTTTGACCCCATTTGTTTTTGCCTCCTTCTTCCACCTTGTAAAGCGGACATTAACTCCTGCGATTTTATCAATAGATTGGAAACAGAAAATCATACTTTTCTTTTATATTGTCCTGCGTGATCCACTCGCATTTTGTCTTTGTGAGATGATCCACTTTCTTTCCTTCTATGGAGTAAACAGCAGACTTCACTGCATAAATCCCGAAAGAATACATGCTGTATGCCATAACGCCTTCCACTTTCCCTTCCCGGATCCCCTGCAATACCTCATCGGAATAACCGATCCCATAAATGACCTGGTTTTTGCTTTTCAGATAGTCTGCCGTCTCTTCTGTAATCTTTGGAGAACTGCAGATAAACACCGCCTGCTGCTTTTGATCCCGATATTTTGCAAGATTTGGAAGTGTCATTTTCTTTTTCTCGATTGCAATCCCCTGCTTCTGAAATGTTTCCTGAAAGATTGTCCACATTCGCTCCGACATTTCTTTCTCATCCGTTAAATATACCACCGGCTCTTCTTCCTGACGCTTCTGATGGATTTTTTCTGCCAGACATTCTGCCATATCCTGCACATCAAACCAGACACGGATCGCTTTTTCTTCTGTTCCGCCCGGATTCACCAGGATCAGCGGGATTTTCTTCTTTTCTGACTGCAGATAAGAGAGAATCTGTTCTTCTTTTTCTGAAAACACGATCAATGCCTGAGAGCCGTTTTTGATCTCACGGTCTATGTACTCTTTGATCGTGTCATAATCTTCCTCTATCTCCAGATACTCGACATCCACACGCTTTGCATTTGCTGCTTCCTCAATACCTCTTTTAAAATCTTCTACCTGACTGTTTTTTCTCTTGATCCCGATCACAGAAATTTTTGTGATATCTCTTTTCGTCTCTCCTCCAAACAAATTTGAATACGAGAGAAACATAAAAACAACCATCAGAATCCCTACGCACACAATACCGATTTTCTTTGCCCTTCTCATTCTTTCTTTTCTCCATACATAATTGCCGGAAGATGCAGCAGGATTTCTGTTCCCTCATCTTCCTCTGAAATGATCTGTACCCCGTATTCTTTTCCAAAGTGCAGCTGAATCCTCTCGTGTACGTTTCGTACACCAATGCCGTTTCCTTTTGCCGTCTTTAATTCTTTCGTGTAATCCAGAAGTGCCTCTGCCTGTTCTTTTGACATCCCCATACCGTTGTCTTTCACAGAAATGTAGAGATCCCCGTCTTTTGTATAGGCATGAATCACGATCTCACCATCGCCGTACATCCCTTCCAGTCCGTGATAAAGTGCATTTTCCACAATTGGCTGAACGATCAGTTTGATGACCTGAAAACATTCTGTGCCGGGATCTTTTTCAATCCGGTACGTAAACTGATCTTTTGCACGAAGTGACTGGATCATCAGATAATTCCTTGCATGTTCCAGTTCATCTGCTACCGTGATGATATTTTTTCCTTTGCTGAGGCTGATACGCAGAAATCTTGCCAGTGCCGTAACCATGCCTGCGGCATCTTCTTTTCGGTTTTCCTCGATCATCCACACTACAATGTCCAGCGTATTGTAAAGAAAATGTGGTGTAATCTGTGCCTGAAGACTGTCCAGTTCACTCTTTCTTTTGGCTTCCTGTTCCTGGATCACTTCCCGCATCAGTTTTTTGATCCTGACTGTCATCTTCTGAATAGAGCGTCCCAGATGATACACTTCAAAACTTCCGGCAGTATGGACTTTGATATCCAGCTCTCCGGCTGAAATTCGTTGGACATCCTCCTCCAGGTTGCAGATCGGTCTTGTCAGCACCATTGAAATATACGATCCGACAACCTGGAAAAACAGAACTACCTGGCAGATGACCGCCAGCACAAAAAAAGTACTTTTGATCCCATAACTTCTAAGTTCTTCTTTCCCGATCACACGAATGATCTTCCATCCGGTGTATCCCACCGTCTTGACACTGCAGAACACCTGCTGTTTCCCGATTTCTGTTTCATAGGATCCATCCTGATATTCAGCCAGTGTTTCTGGCGGTTTTTCTATAATCCCACTGTTTACAAGGGCGTGCCTGGGATGGTAGATCAGTTCTCCGTTTGAATCCATCAGAAAAGAATACTGGTTCATATCATCTGTTGAGTTCCTGAAAACTTCAGATAATGCACTGTATTTTATATTGATGAGCAGCACTCCGCTCAGCACCTGATTTCCGTGCGTGATCTGCACAAAACGGCTCATCGGGATCACCCACGGAAAACTGCTGTTATGTTCAAAGCAGTCCTGTATCTGCGGTCTGAAAAAATGAATGTTCTCACTTCGCTCAAGTGCACTGGAAAACCATTCTTCCTGCATAACATCTGAGGAAGAGGCAGATGACAGTGCCGGCATGACCTGCAAAAGTGTCCCATCCTCCTGAAACAGGGCAATGCTCTCCACATAATCTTTGTAGCCGTCATACATCGCCTGAAACATCTGTTTCATCTGTCCGCTGTCGTTTCCCTTGATAATATTATAATAAAGTGTATCTGACAGACGCATCATACTGTGCAGATACTGTGACATAGATACGTTGATCTGTTCTGCCAGCTCCTGATTATCCTGAACGATGATCTGTGCCTGCTTTTCCTGCTGAGACTTTGAGACAAAAAATCCTACAAAGACAGCGACAAGCAGCGTCAGCGTCAGAATGATCACATACAGAATATTCTGCATACTCTGTTTCGGCAGAAACTTCCGAAAGTCCTGTCTGATTTTCCCCCACATACAACCTCCCATCTATTGCCCCTGTCTGCGGCACTGGATCGGGGACATTCCATATTTTTTCTTAAATACATGGCTGAAATATCCGGATTCCAGATAGCCCACTTTCTGGGCAACTACATAGATTTTTTCATTTGTCTCTTTTAAAAGCCGCATGGCTTCTTTCATTCTGGTGTCCGTCAGATACTCTACGAAACTCATGCCGGTCTCTTTTTTGAACAGGCTGGAAAAATAGGTCTGTGTCAGTCCGACTTCAGCAGCAATCTTTTCCAGTCCGATATCCGGATCTCCGAACTCTTCCTGGATTTTCTGTTTTGCCTCTTCAATGATACCTTTCGCCTTGTTCTCACGTTCCCGCCCCTGGTTGGCATTTAAGCGGATGCACTGTTCTTCCAGCCATTCCATGAACGTATCCGCACTGGCATACTTCTGCATGATCTCCAGATAATTCGGAATCCCGTCAAAGACTTCTTCAATCTCAAGGTCCTGCTGTCTTGCAAAAACAAGAAGTGCATTGATGACGCTCATGCTGTACGCCTGATAACTGTTACTGCTCATATCGGCTTTGATCAGATATTCTTTCATTTTTCTGATCACGGCATGAATATCTTCTTCTTTTCCGAATTTTACTGCCGTGAACAGCTTGTCCTGTGCTTTCTCATCAAACAACAGGATCACCTGCTCGGATTTGTCAATATCTTCCATATAAATGACATCTCCGTCCTGCGACATTTTGCGATAGGAGAGTGCTTCTTTGGCTTCTTCAAAAGATTCTTTCACTTTAATCAGCTCATCTTTGATCTTTCCGACACCGATCGCTGCCTTGATCTTCATCACACGTTTGCTCTCTTTTGCAATATCATTGAGCTTTAAAAGAATCTTTTCCATTTCTTCCGGTTCATTCATACCAAACAGAATACATTCCCCGAGCGGATTGTAAAAAGCTTCATAATAAATATCATCCGATATGGAATTTCGGATCAGATTGCGGATGTAGATGGATGCCAGCTGGCTGTCCATGGTTTCTCCATGCTCTTTCTGTTCGATCTGATAAATCTGTGCCAGTGCCGTTGCCCAGTATTTATATTCTCCCATGCGGATCAGCCCTGTCTTTTTTTCTTCCTGAAGTGCTTTTGCCTTGATATTTCCAACTACCAGCCGGTTCAGGAAATTTTCCCTTATGATCGGCTGATTTTCCAGATACAGGTTTCGAAGCTTCTGGATGCTCTGCTTTTCTTCCAGCTCGGTATCCATTTTGTCTTTGACTTTCTGAAGAACTTCTGACATTTCCCTGGCATTGATCGGCTTTAGAATATAATCCAAAACGCCATGGATCAGTGCTTCTTTTGCATACTGGAAATCATCATACCCGGAAATAATCACCAGCTTTATGTATGGATATTTTTCTTTGATCTTATGCATCAGTTCGATTCCGTCCATAAAGGGCATCCGGATATCGGTAAACACGATATCTACATCGTGATTTTCCAAAAATTCCAGTACATCCAGTCCATTTAAGAATGCTCCGACTACCGAGAATCCGTACTTTTCCCAGTCCAGCGTTCTCTGTATGCTCCGCAAAACCTCAGGTTCATCATCTGCCAACACAACCCTGTAGTTCACTTTCTTTCACCTCTCCTTTTAGCTATCCATTCACTTTCATTCTCCAACCTGAAAGATATTTATTTTTCAACGTCCCATTCACCAGTTTTCCCCAGCCGAGCGGGTAACCATCCACACAGACCAGCTGCCAGCCTTTCTCTTTTCCATACTCCAGATCCGAGACATCCACCGTTTCCCCCTTCAGATAACGGATCACTCGCTCATCCTTTGCCGGAAAATCAATACTGGAGGCAAATTCTTTTTTCTGTAATACCATCGCAAATGCCTGTGACGGCTCGAAGCGGTCTTTTCGTATCTCCCCAAGATAGAGTCCGTTTCGCACAAAGACCAGATTTTTTTTACCTTCCACACCTTCCGGGAGGTAATAGGCAAACCCTTTTCGCACCTCGATGCGTTTCCAGTCAACTTCTGCCTTTACATCGGCAAAAAAGCTCTCCAGAACGGCCCGTTCCTGTCTGGTGCATCCTGCCGCCTCATTTCTTTCCTTCTGATCTTTTCGTCCTTTTTTTGCTTTTTTCTTTTTCTTTTTTACATCATCATGCTCCGATGGCTCTTCGTCTGCTTCCGAAATATATGCGGATGATTTTTCTGGTGAAACATCATCCATTTCCGGTGTCCGGCTCTTCTGCATCAGAGCCACAAAATGTCCCTCGCCGTCCATATGATGTGGCCAGATACGTACACATTTTTTCAGTTCCGGATTGCCGTCTGCAAGATCCGGTCTTCCCTCGGAAAATCCCTCGTATCCTTTCATCGGGATCAGCTGCATTTCAGGAAATTCACGCAGCACCCATGCGATGATCTGCTCATTCTCTTCCGGTGAAAAGGTACAGGTCGAATAGATCATCATGCCGCCCGGTTTCAGCATGGAGATCGCCTGTTTTACGATCTCTCTCTGCATTTTTGCACATTCCGGCGGTTTTTCTTCACTCCAGACGCGTGCCGCCTCCGGATTTTTGCGGAACATGCCTTCCCCGGAACACGGGGCATCCACCAGGATTTTATCAAAATATGCCGGAAACTGTTCGGCGATCTTTGCCGGCACTTCATTTAAAAGAAAGGAATTCGGAATCCCCATCACTTCAATGTTTTTCAGAAGTGCCTTCACCCTCGAAGCACTGATGTCATTTGCCACCAGAAGTCCTTCCCCAAACAGTTTTGCCCCCAGCTCCGTGGCTTTGCCGCCCGGAGCCGCACAGAGATCCAGTACACGCTCCCCCGGACCTACCGGGAGTCTTGAGGCAGTCGTCATCGCACTCGGCTCCTGAATATAATAAAGCCCTGCATAATAGTACGGGTGTCTGGTCGGTGCATCTTCCTCTTCATAATAAAATCCATTTTCCACCCACGGAATCTGTGTCAGATGAAAAGGCACCAGTTCTTTAAATTCTTCTACGGTGATCTTTGCTGTATTCACCCGCAGGCCATAATGACGCGGTTTTTCAAATCCAGCCAGAAAATCATCATACTCCTCACCCAAAATTGCTTTCATTTTTTTCTGAAATGCCTCCGGCAAATACATCCTTCTGTTCTCCTTCTTTTTTGTTTTTATCTTTTACTCTACACTTTTCAGTGACTCTACCATATCGATCTTTTTCAGTTTGAAATACATCACACCGTTTACCAGAATGGAAAATCCATAGGTGATCAGTGCGGATATCACATAACTGAACACGCTGATGTTCCGTCCGAACATACAGACATCCACTTCCACGGTCACAATGATAAAGCGGTGCAGCAGTATACCGAGGAATATTCCGAAAATACTTCCAAGGATCGTCAGCAGAATATTTTCCCGGTAAACGTAAGCTGATACTTCTTTGTCATAAAATCCAAGCACTTTGATGGTCGCAAGCTCTCGCTTTCGTTCATTGATATTGATGTTATTGAGGTTGTACAATACCACAAATGCCAGCATACCCGCAGAAAGGATCAGCACACCGATCACGGAATCCAGTGCAGTCAGCATATTATCAAGCTGTTCTTTTGTGTTGCCCGTATAAGTGACACTCAGTGCCGCATCACATTTCATGGCACGTTCGCCTGCTTTTTCTGCGATGCTCTCATCCCGGTCTGTCACACGGTAGAGAATACTGTTGTACTGTGGTTTTTCTCCGTAAAGTTTCCGATACATATTCTCAGTCATATATGCAAAATGTGACATATAGTTTTCACATATTCTGTTGATCGGAATCTTTACACCGCTGTGTTCTCCTGTCATCTCCACAGAATCTCCTGCCGAAACGCCAAGCAGTTTTCCTGCTTTTTCGGTGAGGATCATACCCTGATCATCAAGCTCATAGGCTTCTTTTGTCGTTCTGCTGCGGAATTTCACAAACTCATCAATCGACACATCATCCGGCACGACCATCAGATAGACATCCAGTTTTTTGTCAGCGGACGCAAACTCCACCTTTTTCATGGATACTTCTGCAAACGCTTCCACGCTTCCGTCATCGGCAAGCTCCTGTTTCAGTTCGTCCTGCCCGCTCTGATCTGCATCTGCATCCAGAACAATCATGCCATCGTAAACCTGAATATCCTGATACTGCAGAATTGCCACATCCATAATGGAATCACGCAGTCCGAATCCAACCAGCAGAAGTCCCATACAGCCGCCGATTCCGATAATTGTCATGAAGAATCGTTTCTTATAACGGAACAGATTGCGTACGGTTGATTTCCAGGTAAAACTTAAATGTTTCCACAAAAACGGAATTTTCTCGATCCAGACACGTCTGCCCTGTTTTGGTGCAGGCGGACGCATCAGAACGGCCGGCCATGCATGAAGCTCACGTATGCATGCTTCCAGCGTCGCGATCATCGTACAGAAGATCGCCGCTCCGGCTGCGATAAGAGCAAATTTCATATTATATGGAATACATATCGTATTCATATGTAAATACATGATACCATAAGACCGGATAATAATATACGGTAATATTTTCTCCCCTGCCAGAACGCCAAGGACACTGCCGCCGACCGTCGCAAACAGTGCATACAGCAGATATTTTGCCGCAATGTCCACTTTGCTGTAGCCGAGTGCTTTCATCGTTCCGATCTGGGTACGCTCTTCTTCGACCATTCGCGTCATCGTGGTCAGGCTGATCAGGGCTGCCACCAGGAAGAAAAGAACAGGGAACACTTCCCCGATGCTCTTCATTCTTTCGGCATTATCTCCGTAATTGGTGTACTCCAGCAGATCACTGCGGTCTTCGACCGTCCATTCCGGTTCTTTGATATCATCCACTTCTTTTTGTGCGTCATCAATCTTCTTTTCCGCTTTTGCAATCTTTTTCTCTGCTTTTGCCTTTTTCTTTTCGTATTTACGTTCGCCTTTTGCAAGCTTTTTCTCATTTTTTGCGATCGTCGCTTTCGCATCTTCGATCTGTTTTTGTCCGTCTTCTAATTTCTGCTTTGCATCTTCAATCTGCCGTTTCCCATCGTCAAGCTGTGCCTGTGAGGCGTTTAACTGTGCTTTCTTTTCATTTAACTGACTTCTCGCTGCACTTAACTGTGCCTCACCGTCTTTTAACTGTTGTTTTGACTGATCAATCTTCGCCTGATTTTCATCCAGTTTTTTCTGTGCCGCATCAAGCTGATTCTGTGCATCATTTAACTGCTTTTCCCCGGCTGTGATCTGTGCCCCGGCTGCATCAAGCTGCGTTTTTGTTGCATCAAGCTCTGCCTTTGCCTGCGTCAGCATTGCTTCCGGAACGCCCTGTTTTTTACTGTTTTCGTACTGGGCAAGATTTTCCTCATACCGAGCCACACCGTCCAGATACGTCTGCTTCTGCTGCTCAAAAGCTGCTTTCTGCTGTGCAAACGTCTTCTGATTTTTCTGTAAGCTCTTCAAACCATTTGCAAGCTCTTTTTCTCCTGTGGAAATCTGTTCTTCTGCAGATGCCTTCTGCTTCTGAAATTCACTCTCTTTTTCCGCCAGCTGATTTTCCGCACTCTGAAGCTGTGTGCGTCCGTCTGTGATCTGCTGCTGTGCATCGACAAGTTCCCACTCTTTCTCTGCCACCTCTTTTTTGCCGTCGTTTAATTCTTTCTCTTTATCGGCAAGCTCTGTTTTGCCGTCCTTCAGTTTCTTCTTTGCATCATCGATCTCTTTTTTCGCATCGGCAAGCTTCTGATCCGCCTCAGCCTTTTTGTCCGCCAGCTCTTTTCTGGCATCGCTCACTTTTTCCTGAGCTTCGTCTTTTATTTCTTCCTGACGCCTGGTACAACGCTCTTTTTCTATGCTTTCGACCTGTTCTTTTGCCTGTGCAACTGTTGTATCATAGGCATCCGTGTAGGCTGTCAGCTCTTTTGCACCTTTCACCTTCAGATAAATCTGCATATAGTAATCGGTCGTAAATGTTTCCTGCGGCACATAGACAAATCCTGCAATCTCACCGTTTCCGACATTGGTGCTGCCGCGGCTGAACGAAATATAGAGCGGGCTGCTGCAAAGTCCCGTGATCGTAAAGGTGTCCGATTTTAAAGTGGCATCCTCATCTTTTTCCAGCTCTTCGCTGATCCGGAAGGTATCGCCGATCTGATAGCCGTTGTGCTCTGCATACTGAACATCCATCAGACATTCGTCCTCTTTTGTCGGGTACTCGCCTTCTTCTACCGTCACCAAATTGCTTTTTTCCGGAATTGATAAGATACGCAGCACTTTCCGCTGTCCTTCTTCCCCTGTCAGCACATCTTTCAGACAGACACCTTCCGCCGTTTCAATGTCTTTTAAGTTCTGCAGTGCCTCCACATCGTCCCCCGTCACACCCATTGTGCCTGTGACCTGAATATCTGAGAGTTCTTTTGCATCAAAATAAGCATCCCCCGAATAACGCATATCCGGTGAGGACGACTGAATACCGGAATAAAAAGCCGTTCCAAGTGCCACGATAAACAAAATCGATAAAAATCTCGGAAGACTTTTTCGAATCTCCATAAAAAATTCTTTTCGAAGTGCACGTTTTTTCATTCTATCACCACTCTATGTTTTCTATCGGTTCTGGATTTTCGTTCAGATACATTTTCGATACTTTTCCGTTTTTGATCTTGATCACACGATCCGCCATCGGCGTCAGTGCCGAATTGTGCGTGATGACGATCACGGTCATTTTTTTCTGCCGGCAGGTATCCTGCAAAAGCTTGAGGATTGCTTTGCCGGTCTGATAATCCAGTGCTCCGGTCGGCTCATCGCAGAGCAGAAGCTTTGGATTTTTTGCAAGTGCCCTTGCAATGGAAACTCTCTGCTGCTCACCACCGGACAACTGTGCCGGGAAATTGTCGAGACGGTTTCCCAGTCCGACCTCTTTTAATACCTGCACCGCATCAAGCGGCTCCTTGCAGATCTGAAGTGCCAGCTCTACATTTTCCTTCGCTGTCAGGTTCGGCACCAGATTGTAAAACTGGAAAACAAATCCAATGTCATCCCTGCGATATCCGGTCAGCTTTCGCTGGGAATATTTGGCAATATTCTCTCCATCGACCAGCACATCCCCTGAAGTCACCGTATCCATTCCGCCAAGAATGTTCAGCACCGTTGTTTTTCCGGCACCGCTTGGCCCTACCACGACCACAAACTCTCCTTTGTCGATCGCAAATTCTATCTTGTCAACCGCACGGATCTCGACTTCACCCATCCGGTAGATCTTCGAAACATTTTTCAGTCTGACAAAATCTTTTTCAAAATCCTGATCTTTCGCCATCTTGTCTATCGGATAAAGTGTGTTGCTACTCTTTCTTCGGTTTCCGGCAAGCCAAACTTCTCTTTTCCTAAGGCGATACTCTTCATCAGAAATACCATATTTCTTGCAAGTACACGCATGGTCTGTTTTCCTTCTTCGTCCATCTCTGCCTCGCCCTGTGCCCGTCCATGGATTGAATTCCAATACTGGCTGGAGGCAATCGGCATATTCGAAATAGTAAAATATTTATTTAATTCATCAAAAGTCGCAGAACATCCTCCACGCCTTGCACAGACAACGCTTACTCCTACTTTCATGGTCTTATCAAAGTGAGAACTGTAAAAAAGCCGGTCCAGAACTGCGATCGATGTATTTCCATCTTTCCGTGGACTTCCGTTTAACATTAATACTTTCATCTGCTGATCTCCTTTACTATTTTTTCTTATCCCTGATTTCTAAATTTCATTTCACATCAAAAAATCATTTCTCTATCCAAAATTATTCATCATCTTTAAGCATATAAAACAAATCTTGATATCCTGACTGCACAAGTAATTGTTTGAACCCAGAAAGCACTTCTTCTTTTGTGTAATTATTGTTCTCCAAAAACTCACTGTCTTTTTCACTAAGATGTTGATAAAAAAGAGCTGCCGCCATGACCTCATCCTTGTTTGTATAGTCAATGTTATTTAAAAGAATATTCTCTGCTTCGTTAATCTGGCCTGAATCAATCATGTCAAGAAAACTTTGCAGTTTTTTACCAGATACTTCATATTTGTTTTCTTTTTCAATTTCAACAGAAACATACTTTTTTCCAAACACTAGAGAGAATAATACTCTTACCATTTCTTTTATTATTCGCATAATATAATCTTTTTCATCTGTGAAATCCATTCTTTCACCTCCTCAAATATCCCATTTTATTGTCACAAACTTTCAGACTTTAATTACATGTCATCAAAGATAGTTTTCTTACAATAGTAGTTATATATATCCCCATCTATTCCAACTCCCGAAGGAAACCATATTCCTCCGTTTTCTTCCCCCTTCACATATTTCATATTATTTTCAGCAGCTAATTTACCTTCTATAAAACTTGAGCGATTTTTATTAAGTATTTTAACTATATTTGAATCTTGCACCTCTCCAGTAGGTAATATAATAGAAGAAAGAAAACTCTCTTGAATTTCTTGCGTTTTTTTTAAATGCTCAATATATCTATCAATTAAAATCTCAAAAAAGGCAATTTTATTAACTTTATTATTCCATAAATTAAAATAACGACGACCTTTTTCATTATTTTGTTCTTTTATTAATTGTCTAATGTGTGCATTTATTTCTCCGTTAAAACTCCATCTGCAACATGAGGCGACATTCCTATAATTCCAAATTGTATCATTTTCTTTCTTTGTCCCAATAATCCAAATTCGGTAATCAGGAAACTCACCATTGTAATGTTTGTAATATTTTTTACTTTTCTTTGATAAAGCACTCGTTAAATTTATTTCGCTATTACTCTTCCAAATACCAATACCTTCATCATCTATCAATTCAAAATACTGGTTAGAATTACGTACTATACCGCATATTGCTCTTTGATAGTCAGGTAATTCATTTTTTCTATCATAATAAAAATTTAAATATTTATTTTCGTCATCTTCTGCTTGTTCTAATTTTTTCTCACATTCCATTTCCAATTCTTTTTCCAGATAACTGTCACTCATACAATGCATATCCGAAATACCATCCCGCATTAGCTGATATACTTCTGAGTGATAGAAAATCCCTAATGCCTTATCTATAGAAATTTTCTTTTTGCTGGCAAATAATTCAACGATTCTTGCATATTTTTTTTGGAGTAAAATCGGATTTGCATTCATACTTCAAAACTCCCTTCAAAATGTAGTTGTTTCAGTGCACGCTCACTCCGGAAACAAATTTGCATATTAGGTTTTTCATAACGAAGCCTTTTGATTGCTTCTTGTTTATCAATCAAATGATCAAAATATAATTCGACCGTGTTAAATACTTTATCATTAGCCACACCACCCATTACAATATCATAATCAGAGCTATCCTGTTTTCTTCTGCATTTTAGAATAAAATCCAGCCATTCCTCTGAATAAGAATCAAAACTTAAAATTTTTAAGCTACTGCTCGTGCTTTCATCAAATTCATATGTTGTAACGATTCCTTGCTTACCACGTCTTTTAAATTTTCCACACCATTTAACGGCCTGCTCGCGAAGCGGAGTTGTATAAAATCCTTTTCCAAAATCTACATCTGTTCTGGAATGTTTTAAATCTGGTTCTGCAATCTCCATCCATGAACCATGGTATACCTTCATATCTTAACCCCTCGTTCTTCCATAACCTCAATAATATCATCCACTATATATTCTTTACTCTGTGTATGAAGCGTTTCGTATTCCGGGACGATATAATCGTTCAAAATACTGCTCTTTTCTGTCAGTGCAATATAAACCTCTTCTGCATTCACCTTTAGTTTTAATGCAATATTTTCAATGCAAAATATAACAAACTCTAATTCATTTAGATTAGCAATGTTTTTCTTTTCCATGTGGCATCTCCCATATAATATCGAAAATTATTTATCCCATACAGAGGAAACTACCGGTTTCCCTTCGCTGTCCAGCAATGGTGTAAATCCTGCAGCATTTCCACTGGTGTGAAATATATAGTTTACACCGGTCTTTTTATCTACCCAAATTTCTGTTGTTTCCAGCATTCCCTGTGAATAAACCTTTTCAAATCTCTGATCTTTCGCCATCTTGCTTTCCTCCCCAACTTTTATTTGCAAACTTTATACACCTGTCATTTTAATAATCTTCTTCTCTATCGGATAAAGTGTGTTGCTACTCTTTCTTCGGTTTCCGGCAAGCCAAACTTCTCTTTTCCTAAGGCGATACTCTTCATCAGAAATACCATATTTCTTGCAAGTACACGCATGGTCTGTTTTCCTTCTTCGTCCATCTCTGCCTCGCCCTGTGCCCGTCCATGGATTGAATTCCAATACTGGCTGGAAGCAATCGGCATATTTGAGATAGTAAAATATTTATTCAATTCATCAAAGGTCGCAGAACATCCGCCTCGCCTTGCACAGACAACGCTTGCTCCTACTTTCATAGTCTTATCAAAGTGAGAACTGTAAAAAAGCCGGTCCAGAACTGCGATCAATGTTGCATTGGCGGAAGCGTAATAAACCGGGCTGGCGATCACAAGACCATCTGCCGCCTCAAATTTCGGAGCCAGTTCATTGACAACATCATCAAAAACACATTTTCCAAGTTCATAACAGCGTCCACAGGCAATGCAGCCTCTGACATCTTTATTTCCGACACGGACAATCTCTGTTTCTACCCCTTCTGCTTCAAAGATCTTTTTCATTTCTTCCAGTGCGATCGATGTATTTCCATCTTTCCGTGGACTTCCGTTTAACATTAATACTTTCATAGGTTGATCTCCTTTACTATTTTTCTTATCCCTGATCTCTAAATTTCATTTCACATCAAAAAATCATTTCTATTTCAAGAGGATTTTTATTTTTCATATCTTTTCTCCATTTCTATTACCTCACCAAGCCGACATTTCCAAAACATTATAACACGAAATGAAACTGACATGGTGAACGGATTGCAATGCGTATCTAAAAAAATGAGACTGCCGCTCAATCATCTGTTTTAATGATCTTGCGACAGCCTTTTAATTAAGTATGAAAGAAAGAGTATCCCTTTCTACTATTCCTTTTCCATTTGTTCACTTATTTTTCACCATCAGCTTTGACAAAAGAAAGCTTCTCCTGAATCTGCATAAGATCATCCGCAAAGAAAATACCTTTCTGTCGTTCTTGATCGGACAGTCCCTTCTCAATCATATGATTTAATAATTCTTTTAAGCTGTTATAGTAGCCGTTCAGGTTATAGAGAATACAGGGAGCATCCAGCTGCTTCAGCGATACTTTTGACATCACTTCTGCAATTTTCTCAAGAGTGCCTGTCCCACCGGGAAATGCGATAAATGCTCCGCTAATGTCCCCATCAATCCGCTTTTGATCCACCGTAAACCAATGTGTTTCCGCCTTGCCCGATCCAGGCTCCAAGTTCTGTAACTGCCTTATACAAAGTCGGATCATTGCCTTCATTTGCTCCAAGATATGTTGTAATGTTCATAATTTCCTCCAAAAATGCTTCTCCCTGAATATTACTTACAGCCTTTATTTTAGATTCAACAAACTGGAAGTGTCTATTTCTTCTTTTTCGGTTTTGGGGCTGGCAGTTCATCATACATTGCATGAAACAAGCCTGTCAAAAATTCCTTATTATCAACTTCATCTACCAACAACATCTCTTTTGCTCCCTCATAGGGTAATTCATACGGAGCTGTTGGCATATAACTAATTGCTGATTTTACTGGTTTAACAAGTAATCTATCATCATAGATACCGCCTACAATCTTGCCACGATAATAAATAATAAATTCTCCCATCATAGCTCGATAAGTAATTTCTTCTAACTCAGATAGCTGCCCTAAAATAAACTCTAAGTATTCCTTGCTTGATGCCATATTTCCTCCTCAAATTTCGATTGTTCTGCCTTTCTTGTTCGAAAGTCTTTCGGCAAATATTTGTAGCATGAAGGATTGTTCCGCTTAAGTGACCCCCGGCAGGCCAGGATCTTTTGGCAATGTGCAAAATGAACGAATTCCAAAGAAGGCACTTTTACGTGCCCTTCGGGGAATTCGTTCATTTGCTCATTCTAAAGTGCTGTTCCCTTCTTCGGGACAAAGAAACGGCTCATATCTGTATGCTCCAGCTCAAGCAGTGAAATTTTTTTGTCGATTCCTCCGGCATATCCTGTCAGGCTGCCATTTGTGCCAACCACACGATGACATGGAATGATAATGGAAATTTCATTATGTCCTACGGCACCGCCAACTGCCTGAGCAGACATGCGGGAAGTGTTTTTCGTTTCAGCTAGTTTACGTGCGATTTCTCCATACGTGATCGTCTGTCCATAGGGAATCTGTAATAAAATCTGCCACACTGCCTGTCTGAATGACGAGCCGGAAGGATGAAGCGGCGGAGTAAAGTTCGGTTCTTCACCGGAAAAATACATATCCAGCCATTTTATTGTCTCTGTAAGAATTTCCGTTTCCTGTGGAATATGCTCATCCGGAAGCGTATTTGCAAAATATTTCTGTCCTTCAAACCATAAACCGATAAGCCCGATTTCATCCGTTGCTAAAAGAATGTCGCCAATCGATGATTTATATTTACAAGTATATACCATATTTCTACCTTAAAAAAGCAACTCCTGAATCTGCATAAGATCATCCGCAAAGAAAATACCTTTCTGTCGTTCTTGATCGGACAGTCCCTTCTCAATCATATGATTTAATAATTCTTTTAAACTGTTATAGTAGCCGTTCAGGTTATAGAGAATACAGGGAGCATCCAGCTGCTTCAGCGATACTTTTGACATCACTTCTGTGATTTCCTCAAGAGTACCTGTTCCACCGGGAAATGCAATAAATGCATCGCCAAGTTCGATCATTTTGTTTTTGCGTTCTGACATATCTTTCGTCACGATCAGCTGTGTCAGTCCGTCGTGCTGCAGCTCTTTTTCAACAAAAAACTGCGGTTCAACGCCGATCGCTCTGCCGCCTGCATTCAGAACACTGTCCGCTAATGCCCCCATCAATCCGCTTTTTGAACCACCGTAAACCAGTGTGTTTCCGCTTTGCCCGATCCAGGCTCCAAGTTCTGTAACTGCCTTATGTAAAGCCGGATCATTGCCTTCATTTGCTCCAAGATATACTGTAATGTTCATAATTTCCTCCCAAAATGCTTCACTCTGAATATTACTTACAGACTTTATTTAGATTCGACAGACGAGGATGTCCGCTCCCATGCCATTACATAGTCTTTTTCCCCAGTAACTTCATCTAAACCACTATACTGAATCTCAAACCCTTCTCTTTGATAAAAAGATATTGCCGGTGTGTTTTTCTGATATACATTCAAAAACAAATTCTTTTAAACTGTTATAGCAGCCGTTCAGGTTATAGAGAATACAGGGAGCATCCAGCTGCTTCAGTGATACTGGAAGTTGTCGTATAAACATTCCCTTTATTGTATAGCTGTTTTTTCATCTAAAATTTACTGTAACTTCATCGTTCTTTTTTATTCTTATTTTATGGTGAAAACATCTGTTTTTCAATATAAAAAATTATGAAATTTCTTTGGCTGCTTCTCTTTCTAATTGGCAGTTCAAAGCAAAACCGCTGCAGCCACCAGAAACTTCTTTCTGATGACCACAGCGGTTTATTTGCTGCATTTTTAAGATACTGTTTTTGTTATTTCACTCTTGTCAGATTCATTCGTTTCAGATAGCTCTGCGTCTCTGCCACAACCACTCCGCTCAGGGAGAGCAGTGCGATCAGGTTCGGGATCGCCATCAGTGCGTTAAAGATATCGGCGATCACCCATACTGCAGATACTGTGAAGTACGGTCCGATAAAGACTGCTGCTATGTACAGCCAGCGGAAGATCTTCAGGGCTGTTTTGTTGCTGCCGGAAAGATATGCCAGACATCTCTCACTGTAGTAGTCCCATCCGAGGATGGTAGTAAATGCAAAGAATACCAGACACATCATCAGCAGAAATGCACTGATCTGCGGTGCAAACGGAAGTCCCTGCTGGAATGCGTTGGTGGTAACTGCCACACCTTCCAGTCCGATGTTCCAGGAACCAGTGAGCACGATGGAAAGTCCGGTCATGGTACATACAACGATCGTATCGATAAAGGTACCGGTCATGGTAACCAGTCCCTGACGTGCCGGCTCTTTTGTCTGAGCGGCTGCTGCTGCGATCGGGGCACTACCAAGTCCTGCCTCGTTTGAGAAGATACCTCTTGCGATACCTTTCTGCATTGCCACAATGATCGCTCCAAGTGCTCCGCCGGCTGCTGCACGCATACCAAAGGCACTGGATACAATCTCCACGATCGCTGCCGGGATTTTATTAGCGTTTAAGATCAGAAGCAGCAAAGAAATCGCAATGTATATAACTGCCATGAACGGCACAATGATCTCAGATACTTTTGCAATACGTTTCAATCCTCCGATAACAACCAGACCGACACAGACAGTCAGGATCAGTCCTGAGATCACAACGGCAAGCGTATAATCTCTTCCCAGCAGATGGATCACATTCTGTGCGTTCGGATCAAAGAAGTTACCTACGGCACTTGTGATACCATTTACCTGTGTAAAGGTTCCGATACCAAACAGACCTACACCCATTCCGAAAAATGCAAAAATCTTTGCCAGCCAGGTCCATTTTTTACCCATACCATTTTCGATATAGTAAAACGGGCCGCCAAGGATATGACCATGTTTGTCCGTTGTACGGTATTTGATAGCGAGAAGACCTTCGGAATATTTCGTTGCCATACCAAACAGGGCTGCAATTTCCATCCAGAATAACGCTCCCGGTCCTCCGGCTACGATCGCGGTTGCCACACCAACGATATTTCCGGTACCGATGGTTGCGGAAAGTGCAGTACATAACGCTCCGAAACTTGTAACTTCTCCGTGACCGCTCTCTTCATTTTCAAACATGTACTTGAGTGCTTTTGGAAGTTTTGTGATTTGGATACCTTTCAGACGAATGGTAAGATAAATACCAGTCAAAAGAATTGCTACGATCAGTGGGACACCCCATACCAGATCATCAACGTGCTGCAAAAAATTGTTTACTGCTTCGAACATTACTCTCTCTCCAATCTTGATTATTTATTGGCTGCTGCCAGAACACCCTCACAAAATCTGCCCCGTGACTATTTTCCATGTTGTCTGATACTGACACGGATCGATTCTTTGGGCTGTCCGAAAACAACAAAAGAGCTGATCATACAATCAGCCCTCCAAAGAGTAGAACATATTTAGACTTTTCTCTGTCCTTTTGCCTGAGAGATAAGCAGCAGATCTGCTGCCGTACACCTTCGGCGCCCGTTCTATGAGACTCTCCAGAGTACGCTGTGACTTTCTTCGACACAACGTGTTTCTATTTTAGCATACCTGAAGAGCCTCTGCAAGAAAAATTTATTCTTTTTTAATAATTCCATATATTTTTACAAGTTCCATCAGGATTTCCACGCTCTTATCCATTCCCTCAACTGTTATATGTTCATACGGTCCATGGAATGCATAGCCGCCGGTTCCGAGATTCGGGCACGGCAGTCCCATAAAACTCAATCTTGCCCCATCCGTACCGCCGCGGATCGGCTGAATTTTCGGCACAATACCCACGTTCTCACAGGCTTTTTTCGCATTCTCGATCAGATGATAACAAGGACGGATCTTCTCTGCCATGTTTCGATATTGTTCTTTGATCTGAAGATCAACCGTTCCCTCACCGTATTTCTGATTCATGACATCTGCGATTTCTTTCAGTTTCTGCTGTTTCTGTGCAAACTTGTCCGCATCGTGGTCACGCACAATGTAGATAAGTTCTGCCTTTTCGCAGCTTCCGCTGATTTTGATCAGATGATAAAATCCTTCGTACCCTTCGGTCTGTTCCGGTGTCTCTTCCACCGGCAGCATCATCTGGATCTCACATCCGACAGCTCCTGCATTGACCATGATGCCTTTGGCACTGCCCGGATGCACGTTGACCCCCTGAATCTTAAAAACAGCTTCGCAGGCATTGAAATTTTCGTATTCGATCTCGCCTTCCGCACCGCCGTCCACGGTATAGGCAAAATCTGCTGCAAATCCCTCTACATCAAAATGATCTGCCCCTCTGCCAATCTCTTCGTCTGGCGTAAATGCAAGACAGATCTTCCCATGCGGCACATCACTTCGCAGAACGTATTCTGCCATCGTCATAATTTCTGCAATACCTGCTTTGTCATCTGCTCCGAGGATCGTAGTTCCGTCTGACGTGATCAGCGTACGTCCCTTCAGATTTTTCAGATGCGGAAAAAGTACGGTATCTAAAACTCTGCCGCCTTCATCAAAAACAAGATTCTGTCCGTCGTAATTTTCATGAAGAACCGGATGGATCGGATTTTCCGTAAATTCTGAAACGGTGTCCATATGTGCGATAAATCCAAGAGATGGACTGTTCTCATAACCTTCCGTTGCCGGAATTGTTCCATAGACATAGCATTTTCCGTCAACGGCTGCATCCTCGATGCCCAGTTCCTTCATTTCTTCCACCAGACGCTCTGCCAGTTCAAACTGGCAGGAACTGCTCGGTGTTTCCATACTTTCTTCGCTGCTCGGTGTTTTTACTTTGACATATTCCAATAATCTTTCATATGCACGCATGATTCTGCCTCCTGATCCTTTCTCAGATACCAGAAGCCGGAATTCTTCCGACCATAGTATCTTTTCTTATCAGATATTATAGTCCTCTTTGACAGCCAGGGCAACTTGAATTTATAACTGAGGTCTGTCATTTAATTCATATGCGAGACTGCTGCTCTTCTTTAACACTTCCTGCTTTTTATTCTGGATCCAGGCACGCCGTTCACTCTGATCACTGCCCTGCACTTTTTCTGCCTGACGTAAAATTTCTTCGTACTCGTCATATAATTCTTTCGCATAAATATCACAGGAAATGGCTTTTTCCATATTGATAAAGCTTTCTTCATAATTTTCTTTTTCCAGAGCACCATATGCCAGATATTGATAAACTTCTGCCAGATGTGTATTGTGCGTGAGGATCTGCTCTGCCGCCGAAGTTGCTTCCTCTGCACTCCGACTTCCTTCCATCACCGCAAGCTGTGCCGGCGTATAAGCACCATAAAAACTCAGTGCCTTCTGATATTCTCCGACATAATCGAGCAGGAACGGCATGCAGAAATAAATACATCCCACACTTATAACTGTCAGAAAAATACAGTCTTCGATCTTTGTCTTTTTCTTTAAGCTACCCTCTGCTTTACCGTAATCCAGACACAGAAGTCCCAAAAGCCCGATCGCAGTAAACTGCAGATCAAAATCAACCAGCATATGCAGCATGATAAGAAGCAAAATCTGTTTCTGCATACTGCTCTGACTGCCTTTTAAGAGCTGACGCAGCATCACAGCCGCAAACAGAACAGCCGGAAGAATACCCAGATCCAACGCAGCCTGTAACCAGTCGTTATGCACAAAGAGCGTCTTATAAACTCCGGTCTGCATCCGTCCTTGAACATAAGCATAGCCATGGTAACCCATTCCAAACGGATACTTTGCGATCATTTTTAATGCATCCAGATCATAAAGAATACGTCCTTTCCAGGTACTGGAATAGCGGAACACTGTGAAAATCCTGCCGATATTCTGCTCACCTGCCCCGTTTGTCACAACCATAACAACTGCAAGTAGTGCAAACACAGCGACAATGCAAAAAATCCCGTATTTCTTTGCTTTTTGTGACGACAGATGCCGGATAAACCAGATCAGATATCCGAAAAACAGAAGCATCACGCCGCGGCTCCCGGTCAGAAGCAGACCTGCGAACAGTACAATCCCTTCCAGGATCTGCATTTTGTCTCTTTTGATGCCCGATTCCTGTTCTCTGCTTTTGTTTTCGATCCATCGATTGCAGATCACAACCAATCCTGCCAGCAGATAGAGTGCACAGGTATTAGAATACTGGAAAAATCCGCCAAGACGCCCGGCCTGCCAGAGCTGCTCTTTCAGAGCCGAAAATGGCAGTGCCAGAATCCCGGCCAGTACCATAAAGCAGCCGATGTGTGCGATATAGCCTGTTGTTTTCTGTCTGGTTTCATCCGAAAACTGCATGAAAAACAGATAGCCAAGAGGCAGTGGCAGCATTTTGATCACGCCCACAAAAGCCATTGCCCGATCGATTGCATAAAAACAGGTAATACCGAACCATAAAAATACAGACAGCAACACTGCCAGCTGTTTTTTCCCTTTGATCTGAAATGAATATCTTACGCGGCAGACGATAAGCAGTATACCAAGCACTGCCGCAAGCATCGCTCCGGAAAATTCATAAAATCCTCCATACAAAAATGCAGAAAGAAGAAGCACTGTAAAAACAGCTGCCTCTTCTTTCGTTCTTTTATATGGACTGCTCTTCCATTGTATTTGATTTTTTGTCTTTTTCTTTGAATTTTGCTGTGCCATATAAAATCCTCCGTAACGGCTTCGCCCTGTGCAAAACCGTTACGATCCTGTTATTATTTTTTAATTTTTACCGAACTGCTCTGTCCTTTTTTGTGGAACAGTTTCTGGTAATTTTTGAGTTTCTTTGCCGGAACCTTGATCGTCGCTTTTTTGTTAATTCCCTTGAGTGCATTTGCTTTGACGGTCTTCAGTTTCGTGCTTTTTACGGTAATGTTTTTCAGATTTTTGCAGTCCTTAAACGCTGCTTTTCCGATGCTTTTCACATTCGCTCCGACGGTTACCTTTTTCAGTTTCTTGCATCCGGCAAATGCCTGATCCTGGATTGCGGTAACGTTCGCTCCGATCACAACCGTCTGTACATCGCTTCCTTTGAGAGCATTTTTTGCGATCTGTACAACTTTGTAAGTTTTCTTATTGATCTGAACCGTCTTTGGAATATTGGCTTTTTTCGTCTTGCTGTTGATCACTCCGGCAAATGCAACTGTAGATGCGGACAGTACTTTATATTTCTGTCCCTTTACTTCTTTTACCGTACCGACTGCAAGCGTTCCGTCCGTGTTCTGGTTTCCATTGTTTGTATTCTGGTTCCCATTGTTGCCCTGGTTTCCACCATTTGTGCCGTTGCTGTTTCCCTTATCTCCGTTATCGTCTTTATGATCATCATCCTGATCATTTCCTGCACCTGCCCGAACTTCCACGTCATAATATGCATATTTTGCTTTTGTTCCGGCTGCATTGACTACTTTTGTCAGAATCATCATCGTACCGGATTTTGTCATTCCTGCGAACGGCGTAAAGGCACCTGCATAGGCGATCCACTGATTATCCGGTACCAGTTCTGTCTGATAATCATATTTACTCTGAAAATTCTGCTCTGTCATCACACAATAGAACAATTTCGCAGTGCTGTCACCATATTCCAGCGTTACAGTCGTTGATGGTGTCGCCGGATATCCCGTCATAGAAATACCTGCCGCTTCAAAACCTTCTTCGACTCTCTGCTTGCTTCGAAGCAGGACTGCATGGCGATCCCCCGCCTGACGGATACAGTAGCTGTATTCTTCTCCTTCTGTCAGAGACTTCATATCTTCTGCTGTTAGCAGATACTTCTGGGTTCCTTTCGGGATTGAGATCTCTAATACCGTCCTGATCTCATTTTTATGATGGAACTCCAGAACAACATCCTGATCTTTCGTGTAGTTTCCAACATAAAATACACCGTTGGAAGTGTTGCCTGTCTGATTTCCCGGCTGATACTCCATGTCCACATAAACCGGAAACAGACCATTTAGATTCTTCGTTCCAGGAGCCTCATAAGTTTTGCCATTGACCGAAATTTCTGTAATGGAAAAATATCCGTTTTCACTTCCAAGACTTTCTATATCTGCTCTTGTAACCTCAAAATACTTCTGCTTTTTCACGCCGGAAGCATCCTCCTGCACCTTGCAGTTCAGTTCCTTACGATTCCCATTATCATCCGCTTTGACAGTCACGCTTACCGTATCGCCGGCATTTGCAATATCATCTGCAATATAGACACAGTTTGTCTGAGAGAAAGCATCCAGCTGGCGTGCATATAAAACCGGTCTCTGGAAGCTGATATTGAGACCTTTTGCCAGGTTTTCATTTGCGATGACAACAGATCCCGTACCATATTTTGCTTCGTACTCAGACAGATCAAGGGAACAGAGAAATCTCTTTTCGCCAGATTTTGTATTGATCACATAAAAAATACCGTCATTGGCTACTTCATAACCATTTTCTTTGCTGTAAGTTCCAACGATCGTATCATTATAACTTACATTTCCATCAGTAAAATCATAACTTCTCTCTGCAAAGTACGGTTTTACATATTTTGCAACTTCATCATTCAGATTTAAGCCATATACATAAGCTGCCACATAATTTCCATGTTTGTCTGTATGGATTTCTTTGTCATTACCATATAAATTGGATTCATGGGAAGCATTTCCCTGTGAAGCTTCCGAATCCATCATGCCAAGAATGATCGGTTTGTCGGTGGAAATCACTGCATTCTTGATCACTGTTTTACAACCGCTTTCTGTCTCAAGAACCATATTATAAGTTCCGTTCGGAATTGCCTCTTCAATGATCGCTCCGTTCTGGAAACCTGCCATGATTCCGTAAGTATACTGCGTGTTGTAAACATCACTGCCTCCGTTTTCATCAAATGGCATTTTCTTTGCCGGATAACGGTCATCCTGCACTCTTCCGGAATCTGTATCCTGATAAATCTGCATAATTTTTGTATTCAGACCATACTGTTTGCTGTCTTTTCCGTCTGCATTAACAAGATAAGATTTCTTGATCGTCTGATCTTCTTTTCCGCAGAATGCAGAAACCCAGTAAGCAGTCACCTGTGCATTTCCTGTGATGCTGGAAGTGTAGATCGGATTTTTTGTATTTTCAACTTTGACTTCTTTTGAACCCTTTGTTGTAAAATAATCTTCCTTTTTCAGTGTGATACTCAGACCGCCAACGGTTTTGCTGCCAGATTTGCCCGGATAGGTCAGTGAAACCTCTTTTGTTCCGCTCACATCATCCAAAATCGGAACGGAAATTTCATAATAGTCATAATCATCTTTGCCATATAAAGTATAATCCTGTGCTACCTCGCCGACCGCATATTCTTTCCCGCCAATCGTTGCTTTAAATGCATCCGCCTCCTGGCCCTGCAGAGAATCATCGGATGTTTTCAGATACAGTTTTACCTCATATCCATCCCACAGATGATCGTAATCACCTGTTTTTTTGCAAGCTCCCAAATAATACGTGTCATACAGACTTTTCAGCTGATCGCCGTCTGCCGCCTGTGTCTGTGCAACCTCTTCTGTAGATGCCGCATAGACATTTCCTGCCATAGAAGGCGGGAGCAGGATCTGCAGCAGAAGTGCCAGTACCAGTAAGAATGCTGTTTTCTTCATCGTGTTGCCCTCCCTTGTTTTTTATATTTATTATAATCTGACTTACATATAAAAATCAACGCTTATATTGGTAATTTTTACAAATTATTGTCTGTTTTTAAAATTTACAGTGGTAGTTTTTTTTGTTTTCGACTATAATAGACAGGAAAATATATTTGAAGCGATACAGCGTTATCACTGTATCAGAATGGAGGACAAAATGGAAATCGTATGCTTAGACCTGGAAGGTGTACTGGTACCGGAAATCTGGATTGCTTTTGCAGAAGAAACCGGCATCCCGGAATTAAAGAAAACCACCAGAGACGAACCGGACTACGATAAACTGATGAAATATCGTCTTAATATTTTAAAAGAACATAATCTGGGACTGAAAGAAATCCAGGAAACCATCGCCAAAATCGATCCGCTCCCGGGAGCAAAAGAATTTCTGGATAAATTAAGAGAACTGACACAGGTTATCATTATCAGCGATACTTTCTCACAGTTCGCAGGTCCGCTGATGAAAAAGCTGGGTTATCCGACTATTTTCTGCAACTCTCTTGTCGTTGCTGACAACGGAGAAATCGTTGATTTCAAAATGCGTTGTGAGAAATCCAAATACACAACCGTCAAAGCTCTGCAGTCCATCGGTTATGACACCATCGCAAGCGGCGACAGCCATAACGACCTTGGCATGATCCAGGCAAGTAAGGCAGGCTTCTTATTCAGAAGTACCGATGCAATCAAAGCAGAATATCCACAGCTGCCGGCATTTGAGACCTATGATGAACTTTATGATGCAATTAAGAAAGTGATCGAGGGATAAGGCGAAGGTTTGTGTAAATGTGCAAATGAACAAATTCCCCGAAGGGCACGTAAAAGTGCCTTCCCTGGAATTGTTCATTTTGCACATTGCCGTACTTTCTTGAACAGCCATAGTTTTTAAAAACACTTCATATCATATTTTACCTGACGGAACTCGGTTACAGCCTGCAGCCAATTTGGGATGCGATGAAAACCTGGAGCGAAAATTATAAAGAACTGGTTCAGAAGGGATAAATAAAGATGCTCCTTTTCAGGAAGACAAGCAAAGCAAACTTGTGACCTGAGAAGGAGCACATTTTTTTATAAAAAAAATGCAAGTCAAACGCACGTGAGACTTGATATGTTATTCTGATCCGTTTTGCTGACATTTATCTAACAGAATCGTTTTGCATCTCGCAGAGCGTTTATTTTGAGCAACAAAAAAAGCGGGTGATGGGAATCGAACCCACGTATCCAGCTTGGAAGGCTGGTGTTCTACCATTGAACTACACCCGCATCTCTCAATGCACTGCCTATAATAGCATAGCTTTCACAGAAATGCAAGAGAAATTTTTTGTTTTTTTAAACTTTTTTTGTAATCCTTCTTTTGTCACTTTGGACATTTGGGATAGCAGAATGTAAGTTTTTCTCTCGTTAAATTCTTGACACAGCGATTGGAAAAGGCTAGGATATCCTGTATACCTTATAATTATTTTCATTGTATTTCAAACTCAGGAGGAAAAAAAAGTGAAAAGAAAAGAGCTAATGAAACGAGCACTTTCCCTGGCTTTATGTGCCATGATGACAGTTGGCAATCTGCCGTCAGTGACGTATGCCAGCGATCTTTCGCCGGCAGATACCGGGGTGGTTTCCCAGGCTGAAGAGGCAGACGAAACCCAGAGTGCAGAAGAAGCCGCACAGGCGTATCTGAAAGAAAATTTTATTAACGGTGCAAAGAAAGTTATCACCAACGGCGGTAACAGCGTTGTCAAAAGCACGGATAGTCTTACCTACAACATTGGCCTGAAAACACCGTCAGGATCTGTTATAGATGCTCTGCGTCTGCTGACAGTATCCAGTTCCAGTAATTATGTGGGTGGATGGTACATCGAAGAAAATGATTATTTATCTTACCCTTCCGGCGGTACTCCTGCATCACCTGGAAGGCTTTCCATCACAAGACCGACGGTCAATACCCCGATCAAAGTCACTCTGAAATTATTTGCAAAAGATACCGATACAGCTACCATCAATGACGGCACAGCCACTGCACTTGCCACACAGGACTTCACCTTTATTCTGGAAGCCGCTGAAGTAGAATACAAGATGCAGGTTGCTGTTCAGGATAAGGACAAAAATCCAATTACGGATGCCTCTATTACCGTAGAAAAAGACGGATGGGACAAGGTTACACCTGCAAGCGATGGCAGCTACAAGATGGAAAACGGTGCTTCTTACAAACTGACCGTTAAAAAAGAGGGCTATACCGATTATAGCGAAACATTTACTTATACAGGCAATTCCGAAGAACCTGTTTTCTTAAAAACCGTAACTTTAAGTCCGATCATGATGCAGAATATCAGATTTTCCGTCAAGGACAAAGCAAGCGGTGCTGAAATTTCCGGTGCTTCCATCAAGGTTAAAAAGGGCTACTATACTACGATCAGTCCGGAATCCGACGGAAGCTATAAACTGCAGAAAGGTGTAAGCTACAACTGGACGGTTGAAGCACCAAACTACAAAACTGCCAACGGCACGATCACACCAGACGAAGATACCACCATTGATGTAGAACTGGAAAAAAATATTACCAGCTACGCTGTAACCTTCCAGCCAATGGACGGCGATACAGCCATCACAAACTTTAACCTCAAAGTGGAAGAAGAGGTTGAAGATGACTGGGGTGATACCGACTGGGAAACCATGACAGCAAATGGTGACGGTTCCTACACGCTGAGCAAATACGGCACTTATCGTTATTCTGTAACTGCCGAGGGATATAAGGACGTAAAAAATGTTTCTTATGCACCAACCGGATCAGAAGAAAAGATTACGGCTGCCGTAAACATGGACAAAGATGTAACGGTTGATTCTGCCGATCAGGCTGCCGTTGATAAGGTAAAAGAAATCTTTGACAAGGAACCTGGTGCTATCCGCACATCCTACAAAAACGCTTCTAATATTAATGCACTGATCGAAGCAAAACTGAAAACCGGCGATTATGCAGCTGTCGATAAAGCAGATCAGGTAACGGTATCCGTTGTTTCTTCTGACGATACTGACTGGATCAGCACTGACGGCATCATCCACTACTCTACTGCCGATACGCTGAACGCTTATGGTCTGAATTTAAAAACCATTTCCGTTGTGCTGAAATTCAGCTTAAACGGTGCGACAGCAGAAACAGCCGAACGCAGAGTAGTCATTGGATGGGATCAGAAACATTTTGCTTCCAAAATGAAATCGGAAGCCGATCAGCTGACCTGGGATAGAATCAAAGGTGAAAATACCAGTCAGACAGAGGTAACTTCCAATCTGACACTGCCGCAGTGTATGGGAACCAGCCTGCGTACCGTATGGTCAACCATCAGCTGGACTTCTTCCAATACAAATGTGATCAGCATCCAGAAGCCTTCTATCGATTCTTCGCTCTACGCTGCAACCGGTGTGATCAATCAGCCGGTTGAAGATACGGAAGTTACACTGACCGCTACATTCACGGCAAATGAATCTGTCATGAACGAACAGGTTGAAAAAATATCTGATATTAATACGATCAGCGTGCCATTTACCGTAACTGTAAAAGGTACCGGAAAACCGGCTCCGACTGAAGCTGAACTCAAAGCAATTTTGAATCAATATTATAAGATCACCGATCTTGTTTATTACGGAACAACGACGGTAATTGATCCGGAAGCCTGCACCGGTGACATTCAGCTGCCAAGATATACTCGAATCAAAGATGAGAACGGCGAGAATGTCTTTAATAATAAAGAAATCACCGTAACTTCTGACAACGATGCTGTCAAAATCAACGGTTACAAAGCAAACGTAGATGTATTCCAGACTCAGGATACCACCGTCAACCTGACCGTTTCCTTTACGCGTGAGGGCGTGACTGTTTCCAGGGTATTCCCGATCACCATCAAAAAGCTGACACAGGAAGACCTAGATAAAGAAGTTGAAATGATGGATTATGCGAAAGCTCATTATTTTGACGGTATCAAAGGAAACAATGTATCTGCAGATAAAATCACTGAAAACCTGCATCCGTTCCAGGAAATGTATTTTGATGCCGATGGAAATGCTGTCTGGGTATACAACATCAGTGATGTTATCGATGCCGGTATCTGTGCAGACGGATATTTCGATGATCCATGGGAAATGGAGGGCGCCGGTTACAACAAATTCCGTTCTTCCAATAATGCCGTGATCCAGCATGAAAATCTGGTTGTCATCCATCCGGAAACTCCAACTGAGATCACGATCACTTCCTGGCTCAGCAGCGAACGTTACGGAAAATACGCATCCAGCCATCCGGGCAACGAAGCTTTACAGAAACTCTACAAACAGGAAGTATCCGTTACTGTTACTGTACAGCCGGACAGCAAAGTTGCTGAACAGCTTCAGACTGCCATTGATCATGCACAGACGCTTCTGGATTCTGTAACCGAAGGAACCGGAGCCGGACAGTATCCGGAAGGAACCAGAGACAAACTGCAGACGGCGATCACAGAAGCAAAAGCTCTCCTTGAAAGAGAAGATGCAGCCGAAACAGAAATCGAGCAGAAAGTTGCTAAGATCACTGCTCTTATCAACACCATACAGGATTCTCAGAACGAAACAGAAGCTCTTGTCACCGTAAAGATCAATCAGGAAGCCGGCAAAGGTATGGATGTCAGCAAAATGACCGTTAAGGCTCATACTGCTGCAAACTATGGTTATTCCAAACCGGCTGCTTATAAAAACAAAGTAACTGCACTTGATGTGCTGGTCGCATGGCATGCCGCACAGTACAAAGATGCCTTTAAAGCAAACCCTACCGACTATCTGGCTGTAAACAATGGATTTATCAACAAGATCTATGGCATTGAAACCTACAACATTGGTATCTGCGTCAACGATCAGATTCCAGGATCTGCCAGTGTAGCAGAAGCAGTTGTATCCAGTGGGGATTCCGTATCTGTATTTATGTATGGTGACCTGAAGCAGTACAAAGATATTTATCTGTATTTTGAAAATGTACCGGAAACCATCCAGGCCGGTGAAAAGCTGGATCTGACCTTATGGGGTATGCACCCGATGGATTACGATGAAAAGGGCAATCTCAAACCGGCATCTGTACAGAAAGGTTATACCGTATCCGCTGTTGATGCAAACGGCAATGCAGTTGTAAGTGCCATAACCGACGAAAACGGAAAAGTATCACTTACTATTCCTTCCGGCGGCACCTACCAGATCACCGTTGTAAAGGCACCAAAGAACAGCACTGAATCTGCTTACATCCTGCCAAAAGATATCGTAATGGCAATCGGAAAAGAAACCGAAAGTGAAACTGAAACAGAATCTGTAAAACACGCACACAGCTTCAGCACATGGAAAACCGTATCGGCTGCTACTGTATTTTCAGCAGAAAAACAGGAAAGAGTATGTGCATGTGGTGAAAAAGAGACCCGTACTGTCGGAACAGCTCTGACTCCGAGCATCAAGGTTAATATGACCTTGATCCCGCTGCAAGTAAAACAGACTACCACAAAATTCAAAGTAAGCGGACTTGCCAATGGAGATTCCATTGTTTCTTACACTTCCAGCAATCCAAAAGTCTTCACTGTTAACAAAAACGGTAAGATCAAAGCCGGAAAGAAAAAAGATCATGCAGTCCTGACCATCACTTTGAAGAGCGGACTGAAAAAGACTGTCAAAGTCAATGTTCAGAAAACTGCCGTAAAGACGAAAAAGATACAGGGGCTGTCAAAAACACTGACACTGAAGAAAGGCTCCAGCGTAAAACTGAAACCAGTGTTAAAACCACTCACATCTCAACAGAAACTGATCTACACTTCTTCCAATAAGAAAGTAGTGACCGTTTCTTCAAAAGGAGTTGTAAAAGCAAAGAAATCCGGAAAAGTAACGATTACCGTGAAATCCGGAAGTAAGAAAGTTAAGATTAAAGTAACTGTAAAATAAAAAGTTGTGGCGGAGGTTTTAGAATGTGCAAATGAACGCCATAGAAATGATTTTATAAAATATATAACGCCATGATGATTCGAAAACAATCTCCTGACACGC
>NZ_WQNP01000178.1:0-46569 GCF_018783905.1 Ruminococcus sp. MCC718 | reverse complement strand
ATATATTCTATCAACTCAAAACCAAATCGCAATAACCTATCTTTATATAAAACAACAACCTTTTCAACCTGATTTTGAGAGATTCGTCTGATCAATTCCTGAAGCCCTTTTTTCTTATAATCAATCCCAGAACCGATATCACTTATTATCTCAAACGGCTGCCCTTTTGCCAGAAGATATGTCTTGACATTATCCATCTGTCGTTCCAAATCATCTTTTTGTTTATGGCTGGAAACGCGACAATATCCATATCTATAGCCACTTACTGTAGTATGATGCGGATGAAGTTTTCCATTGGCATCCCAATTTCGTAATGTCTGAGCAGATACGCCTATAATTTTTGAAAATTCATGTATAGAATAATATTTACTCAAAGTATCAACTCCTTTCAATAATATTCCACTCTAATATCTTATAAAACTCAACACCGACTTGTATGATTTTATAATTTATATTTAACTGTTAAAAACCTCCGCTAATTCTTTTTCGGTGATGGTTTTGCCAAGCCGGCGAAAATCTCTTCCAGAACTCCTTCTGCTGTCACATGGTTGGCTCTTGCCTTGGAGTTTAAACGGATTCGGTGATGGTTGACTGCCAGAAATACCTTCTCCACATCGTTTGGCACGACATAATTTCTTCCCGCCAGATAAGCAGCCGCCTTGATCATCCCCGCCAAGGCGATCGTTCCTCGTGGGCTTACACCAAGCTCCAGCATCGGATGCTGTCTGGTCTTTGCGATCAGCTCTGCAATATAATTGTAGATCACATCATGGATAAAGATTTTGTCGACTTCTTCCTGCATTGTCAGCAGATCGTTCATCTGGATCACCGGTGAAATGCGATCTACCGGACTGCCGCTTCTGTGGTCTTTTAAAATGGCAATTTCGTTTCGGATATCCGGGTAGCCCATGGAAATACAGATCATAAAGCGGTCCAGCTGGGATTCCGGCAGCATCTGTGTTCCTGATGAGCCGATCGGGTTCTGTGTCGCCATGACGATGAACGGCTTCGGCACTTCTCTTGTGATGCCATCCACCGTCACATTTCCTTCTTCCATCACTTCTAGCAGTGCGGACTGTGTTTTCGGGGATGTACGGTTGATCTCGTCTGCCAGAAGCAGGTTGCACATCACCGCCCCCGGCTGGTACTCGAATTTGCCGGTGTCCTTGCGGTAAATGGAAAATCCTGTGATATCTGCCGGCAGCACATCCGGTGTGAACTGCACACGGTTCTGGCTCATGGCACATGCCCTTGAAAATGCCAGTGCCATCGTGGTCTTTCCCACACCCGGGATATCCTCGATCAGAATGTGTCCCCTCGCAAGAATGGCCATCATCACCATTTCCACGCAGGAATCTTTTCCAATGACTGCTTTTTTGACTTCGTCAATTACATTTAATGCATTTACCAGATACATAGTTTCCTCCTGAAAAATGCCACAGAACCCTCTCTTCTCTATGAGATTGTCCTGCGGCATTTTTGTCACATTATACTGAAATTTCAATATTTCTTCCGGTTTTCTGATATTTATAATACCGCACGCCTGCCGCATTCATCATACGTTTGGATGCACGCACGCTCGGCGTACCATCGTATTTATCGCAGTCGTATACTACGGTTCGGATCCCGCACTGAATGATCGCTTTGGCACACTCGTTGCACGGAAAGAGCGAAACATAAAGCTTTGCTCCCTCCAGGCTGCCTCCCCGGTAATTGAGGATTGCATTGAGTTCGCTGTGCGTTGTATAAAAATACTTGGTATCGTACGGATCTCCTTCTCTTCTCCACGGGAATTCATCATCGGAACATCCCTTTGGAAATCCATTATATCCAATGGACAGGATTTTATTATCCTCGCTCACAATACAGCAGCCAACCTGTGTATTTGGATCTTTGGATCTGAGTGCCGCAAGATGTGCAACCCCCATAAAATACTCGTCCCAGGAAATATAGTCGGTTCTTTTGTCCATACTTTCCTCCAAATGACGTTCTCCGTCAGACTCAGGCAACGTCTATTTTGTGCCGAAGATACGGTCTCCTGCATCGCCAAGTCCCGGTACGATATAGCCGTGGGAATTGAGCTGTTCATCCAATGCACCGATGTACATATCCACATCCGGATGACATTCCTGCATCTTCTTTACACCTTCCGGTGCTGCGATGATGCACATGAAATGGATGTGCTTTACGCCTTTGTCCTTGAGCATCTGGATCGCCGCAGTTGCAGATCCGCCGGTAGCCAGCATCGGGTCTACGACAAAAACTTCACGCTCTTCAGAATCTGCCGGCAGTTTGCAGTAATATTCCACCGGCTCCAGTGTTTTGGGATCACGGTACAGACCGATATGACCGATCTTTGCAGACGGAATGATGGAAAGCATACCGTCAACCATGCCAAGACCTGCTCTCAGGATCGGCACAACAGCCAGTTTTTTACCCTGTAATTCTTTTACGGTTGCCGTGCAGATCGGTGTTTCGATCTCTACGTCCGTCAGTTTCAGTTCTCTGGTTGCCTCATAGCACATCAGCATTGCGATCTCACTGATGATCGTACGGAAATCTTTGCTACAGGTGTCTTTTCTTCTGATCACCCCGATTTTATGCTGGATCAGCGGATGATCCATAACTTTTACTTTTGACATAACGTTCTCCTCATTCTTACTTCCTGTCTTTTCTCTTATTTGTCTTCGATCATTTCGATACGTCTGATGTGACGCTCATCCCCGGAAAATGGGGTATCAAGGAACGTATCTACGATCTTCAGGGCAAGTCCCGGACCTACCACGCGGCCGCCCATTGCCAGAATGTTGGCATCGTTGTGCAGTCTCGTTGCCTCTGCACAGAAGCAGTCGGTGCAAAGTGCAGCACGGATGCCTTTTACCTTGTTGGCTGCGATGGAAATACCGATTCCGGTTCCGCAGATCAGGATTCCTTTCTCAAATTCTCCTCTTGCAACAGCCTCTGCCACTTTTTTGCCGTAGATCGGGTAATCTACCGACTCTGTGCTGCTGCAGCCGAAATCGTGGTATGCAATTCCTCTGTTTTCCAGATGCTTCTTTACTTCCTGCATCAGTTCGTAACCGCCGTGGTCACATCCAAGTGCTAACATAGTAGTTCCTCCTCATTCAACACAACAACCAGGCTGCTGATCATGCTGTCAAGCAGCTCATAGCAGGCTCCGTAGTCCGCAAGACTTCCGCCCACCGGTTCTGTAACATCAGTTTCTTCTTTTATATATTCGGAAAGCTGCCAAGTGTTCTGAACATTCTCATGCTCCTGGAAAATCCTCTGTTTGAGAGCGTCTTCCATCACAAGGATCAGCGTCCGCTCATCAAAATCTTCCTGTTCCAGCATCTTCGCCGTATGATCTTTCATGGTCAGCCCGTGGCTTGCCAGGATTGCTTCTGCTTTCTGATTGACCGGCTCCGGAAAGAGCACGACAAGTCCTCTGGACTCCACCTCCAGCTCTGAGAGCAGAAATTTGCTTTTCAGAATCGCTTCCGCCATCGGTCCTCTGCAGGTATCGCTGTTGCTGACAAAGATCAGTCTGTCGTATTTCTTCATAGGCTATACCTCCATCACCTGATGGCCTGCTGCTTTCATCAGACGGTTCATGATCGCCTGCCCCATCTGCGGTGTCTCAAAACTCTCTGAATAGATGCGATCCACCTGAAGCGTGTCAAAATCTCTTAATATGCCAAACAGATGGCGTGAAATGCTGAGCTCATCGCTGCGGCTGCCGATCGTGCGGACAATTCCGCCCAGGTAGTCTGCTGCTGTCTCCGTTGAAGCGATCACGCCGATCTTCTCGCCTGCCGCTTCTCCTTCTTTTAACAGTTCGTTGATCTTTGCCGTAACCTTTTCCTGCTCTCCCTCAACGATCGTCAGACTTGCCTTCGGTGCATAGTGACGGTACTTCATGCCCGGTGCCTTTGGTTTGATGCCGCTGTCATCCGAGAGGATCGCACGGTCGATCTCCGTCTTTCCGATCACTTCTTCTAACATCTGCTGATTGATATAGCCCGGACGCAGGATCGTCGGAACGCCCTCGCTCAAATCTACGATCGTAGACTCCAGCCCGATCCCTACCGGACCTCCGTCAAGGATCATCTCGATCCTGCCGTCCAGATCCTCCTGCACATGTGCCGCACAGGTCGGACTTGGCCTTCCGGAAGTGTTGGCACTCGGTGCTGCGATATAACCGCCCGCTGCCCGTATCAATGCCAGTGCCACCGGATGATCCGGCATACGCACTGCGACCGTATTCAATCCGCCTGTCGTCCCCATCGGAACCAGATCCGTCTTTTGAAAAATCATCGTAAGCGGTCCCGGCCAGAAGGCATCCGCCAGCATTTTTGCTTCTTCTGGAATTTCTGCCGCAATTTTGTTTAATGCTTCAAATTCTGCAATATGTACGATAAGAGGATTGTCGGAAGGTCTTCCCTTCGCAGCGTAAATTTTCTCCGCCGCCTGTTCATCCAGTGCATTGCCGCCAAGTCCGTATACCGTCTCCGTCGGAAACGCCACAAGACCGCCGTCTTTTAAGATGCCGCCGGCTTCTGTAATGATCTCCTGATCGATCCCTTCTTTTATGTTCGCTGTGATTGTCTTCATAATCCTGCTTCCGTCCTTTTTCTTCTAAAAACCTTCTCTGCGTCTCTGTTTGCGGAGTGCATAGCGTTTCTGTCCTGCTTCCCACTCTGCCTTTTCACTCTCGCTCTCAACGATCAGTCCCGGGACTTCCACTGCATGTCCCTCCTCGTCGATCGCCACCATCACCACATAGGCACGGTTGATCACGCGACGCATTCCTTCAAGATCCTCGACATAAGTATCGACACGTACCTCCATCGAAGTGCGTCCCACATAAGTGATACGTCCGATCAGAACGATCGTATCATTTAAATAAGCTCCGGCTTTGAAGTTGAGGTTGTCAATGCTGGCCGTCGTGATCCGTCCTCCCGCATGCCGCATGGAAACGATCCCTGCCAGTTCATCGATCCACTGCATCAGCTGTCCGCCGAAAAGCCTTCCATATCCATTGATATGGCGGTGCATCAGAAGATACGTCTGCTCTGTCATAGAATCCTGAACTCTTTTTTTCTTATCCAAAATGATCACCCCGGATTATTCGTCGTCTCTGAAGATCACGCCATCTTTGCCAAGGGTACGGAAATCCATATCGATCATGCGATCAAACAGGTCATCCTCATCGTCTTCGTCATCATCATCAAAATCGTCGTCATCAAAGTCTCTGTCCTGATATTCATAGGCACTTAAATCTGCCTTGCCGTTAGCATACAGCTCACGGATCGCTTTTTCTGCTGATTTTGCATCGATGGCAACTGCGATGTCTTCCTCCGGGCCGCAGATCTCCATGAGTTCTTCGTCTTCAATATAGGCAGCTTTGGTCACTTCCATAACTGCCAGAAATCCTTCTTCATCTTTATATAATACCTGCATATTTGTTCCTCCTGCTTTTTGATGTTATGATACCTGTGAATCATTCTGTGCTTTGTGCTCCCGGTATCGTTGTTTTACGCTTTTTTTATTATAACACAAGAAAGCCCTGTGCAAAACCCTATTTTTTGTGAAATAAAAAGGAAGCCAGACTTGTTACAAGTCTGGCATTAGGAAAGAGAAAAAATGAAATATATGTAAAAAAGGAATGAACCTTTGTACAAGTACTATCATAACGGCATTCTGTGAATAAAGTGTGTTCGAACGGTGAAAGTATTGTTATGAAATTCTAAATCATTTCCAAACATTCTAAACAAAACAGCAGGAAAGTGTGTACATTCTTGTGAAGAATTGTTGACGAACCCTGTTTCCTTGTTTATAATGAACTCCGGTTATTGTTACGCCCGCAGGGCGTTTTTGGTACAAAATACTGAATTAGGAGGACACCATGAACAAGTCAGAGCTTATGAAAACTGCAAATGAAATCCGCAAAGGTGCAATCACCGGCGTTTATTCTGCAAAATCCGGTCATCCGGGCGGTTCTTTATCCGCAGCAGACATTTACAGTTATCTTTTTTTTGAAGAATTAAATATAGATCCGAAAAATCCGAAAAAACCGGATCGCGATCGTTTCGTCCTTTCCAAAGGACATGCTGCACCTGGTTATTACGCAGCTCTTGCAAACCGTGGATATTTCCCGGTGGAAGATTTAAAGACACTGCGTCACATTGGTTCTTATCTTCAGGGTCATCCGGATATGAAACATATCCCTGGTGTTGATATGTCAACCGGTTCTCTTGGACAGGGTGTTTCCGCTGCCGTTGGTATGGCAATCTCTGCCAAACTCTCCGGCGATGATTACCGTGTATATACACTGCTTGGTGACGGCGAGATCCAGGAAGGACAGGTATGGGAGGCAGCCATGCTTGCAGCCCACAGAAAACTGGACAACCTGGTTGTGATCGTAGACAACAACGGTCTGCAGATTGACGGTAAGATCGACGATGTAAACTCTCCTTACCCGATCGACAAAAAATTCGAAGCGTTCCGTTTCCATGTGATCAACGTAGACGGGCACGACTTTGATGCACTGAAACAGGCTTTTGATGAGGCTCGCACCGTAAAAGGACAGCCGACTGCCATCATCGCAAAGACCATCAAAGGAAAAGGAGTCTCCTTCATGGAAGATCAGGCTTCCTGGCATGGTGTTGCTCCAAACGATGAACAGTACAAACTCGCTATGGAAGAACTTGAGAAAGCAGGTGAAGCATTATGTCAGAAGTAAAGAAAATCGCTACAAGAGAGAGCTACGGAAATGCTCTTGTTGAAATCGGAAAAGAACATGAAGATCTGGTTGTACTGGATGCCGACCTTGCCGGAGCTACCAAAACCGCTATTTTCCAGAAAGTATTCCCGGAAAGACACATCGACTGCGGTATCGCAGAGGGCAATATGATGGGCGTTGCAGCCGGTCTTGCCACTACCGGAAAAGTTCCGTTTGCAAGCTCTTTTGCCATGTTCGCAGCAGGCCGTGCTTTTGAACAGATCCGCAACTCCATCGGTTATCCGCACCTGAATGTCAAAATCGGTGCTACGCATGCCGGTATTTCTGTCGGTGAAGACGGTGCCACACATCAGTGCAACGAAGATATCGCTCTGATGCGTATGATCCCTGGCATGGTGATTATCAACCCTGCCGATGATGTGGAAGCAAGAGCTGCCGTAAAAGCTGCTTATGAATATGTCGGACCGGTTTACATGCGTTTCGGACGTCTGGCAATCCCGGTATTCAATGATGAGAGTACCTATAAATTTGAGCTCGGCAAAGGTGTTGTCCTTCGTGAAGGCAGCGATGTTGCGATCTTTGCAACCGGTCTGGAAGTTTATGAAAGCATGCAGGCCGCAGAAATGCTCGCAGCAGACGGCATCAACGCCAAAGTCATCAACATCCACACGATCAAACCGCTCGACGAAGAGCTGGTAGTCGCTTCCGCAAAAGAATGCAAAAAAGTGGTTACCGTTGAAGAACACTCCATCATCGGCGGACTCGGCAGTGCGGTATGCGACACACTCTGTGCAAACTATCCGACTCCAGTATTGAAAATCGGTGTCAACGATGTATACGGCGAGTCCGGTCCTGCAGTACAGCTGGTGAAAAAATACGGTCTGGATGCAGAGAGCATCTACAAGAAAGTAAAAGCTTTTCTTGCGTAAACTCTTTAAACAAAAGGAAGAAAACAAAAACGACTTTCCGCTATGGTTTTTCCATTTGGAAAGTCGTTTTTATTTTTCTGTTTTTCGGTCTGTCTGTGTAAAATACTTTTTATTTTAGATAGTTCGGATAGAAAGAATCTGCAGATACATCGGATAGTAGCCAAGTCCGTAAACGCCCCTTGCCCAACCGTCAAACTGTGCCTCCGGATCATAGTAAAGTCCGTTGATCTTGACCAGGGAATGTCTGGTAAACCCATCCGGTGCACCATCTACACCGCCCGGGACACGGCCGGCAATGACCTGTGGCTGATAGCCGATTGCTTTGGCGAGCATGGCAAATCCACATGCGAAATTGTAGCAGTTCCCGGCTCTCTTTTCGTACATTTCCAGGGCATAGTCGTATTCCCATCCGTCATACACAGAGAATCCTCTCCAGGTACGGTAACTGAAATTCGCACGGCTTGTCATATACTGAAAAGCTGCATAAAGCTTCTGGCTCTTACTCATTTTAGAAGTTGTGATCTTAGCAAGAATCTGCTTGGCTTTCTCCAGGGCTTTCTGTTCCTTCAGCTCCGTCTTGCTCCGTTTTACATAGCCACTTTTTCCGATCTTGACACCGTCTACTTTTTTATTGACCTGCATTCTTCCGCTCTTCTTGGAAAAATATGCTTTTTTGCTGCCGAAAATCTGCCATCCGGTCTGCATTCTTCCCTTCTTATCAAACGAATACCTGAAATTTCCGATCTGCTTTACTTTATTCTTTACTTTTTTGCCCTTCTGATTGTAGTAATAGCGATATCTGCCTTTGTTTACCCACTGATTTATTTTTGGTGCCGCATTTGCACTTACCGGCATAAATACTGCCAGTGTCAGCACCAGAAGCAGCATCTTTATAAAACCTGCTTTTCTTCTTTCGCTTTTCATCTTTATCTTTCCTTTCCTGATCATGCTCTGTGCTTTCCGTCAGACACTTTAGTACTCTTCGATCGCCGTACTTCCGTCAGAATACGTGATCTCGTAGTAACCATGACCGCTTCCGTCGCAGTCATCATAAGCCTGACGGCTCACTTCCGTCTTGCCGCCTGCGGACTGTGAAGGCTGCTGAGCTGCCTGCTGGGCTGCCTGTTCTGCCGCCTGCTGGGCTGCTGCTTCTGCTGCCTGCTGAGCTGCCGCAGCTTCTTCTGCATCCTGTTTTGCTTTGGCAGCTGCTTCTGCCTCTTCTTTTGAATCGGTGATATATTTCTTAACTACATAACCTTCTTTGTCATCGACTTTGACCTGATACCAGTCGCCTTCTTCTCCGAGAACGGTAATTTCTTTTCCGGTTGCCAGAACGGTCACTGCTTTTGCATCCTTGTCTGCAGCTTCACGCATATACACATCGCCGGATACATACATGGTCTTTTCTTTTGCTTCTGTCTCGGCTGCTTTTTCTGCTTTGGCTGTTTCGCTCTCCGTTTCAGTGGCTTTTTCCGTCTCGGATGCCGTCTCTGTCTGTGTTTCGCTCTGTGTTTCTGCCTGTGTCTGCGTCTCTGTCTGTGTTTCTTTTGCTGTTTCCTGTGTGCTGCCATTTCCACATCCTGTCATCATAGCCATTGACAGAGATGCTACGCAAAGTGCTGCTATCCATTTTCTTCTCATTGTGTTTCTCCTTTTCTTCTGTTTTACATCTGTTCAAGAATGTCTCGGGCATTCTTACTTTCCGCCTGCAAAAGCGGGACTCATCTCACATTTACCTTTTATAAACTCTGTGTTCCGACCAAGATCCAAGTTCCGTCTTTTTCGATCAGAACCTCGATCTGTTCCTGATCCTGCATCCAGCTATCTGCTGCAAAATAAGCAAGGAATCCATAATCTGAGCTGCTTCCGTCTTCCTGCCCAAGTGTCAACGGAAATGCTTCAAAGGTATCGCCCCCATTTCTGCGAATCGCGATCCTGGAATCCGTATCCAGAATTGCCTCATCCACAAGACCGCTGACTTTAACCAGATCTCCCTGCACTTCTGCGGTGACTGTGCCCCGTGCATTTTCTTCCATTTCCGGCTCCATAACTGCTCCGACCGTCAGCTGCGGTGCCTCCATCTGCGGCGGATTTTCTGCCATTTCCGGCAGAAATCGCTCTGCACGCTCCACGATCACAGTATCGGCCTGATGCTCCGCAAGATCGGTCATCTGATAAGGGATACCTCTGGAAAAGTAGGCGTTTGCATAGCTGTTTGCAAAAAACGGAAGGATCGCATTTCCAAAGGAATCGCGGTACATCACCAGACTTCCCGTGCTGCCTGGATTTACCGTTGTGATCTTCGGATCAAAATTGCTCTCCACTTCCCCGACATAGGCAAAGACATCTGCCTTGTCGTAATAAATCTCTTTTTCTTCGGTCAGTGCCAGCGGGTAGAGCATCTCATCGAGATCCCCGGTAAAGTCCACGCACTCTTCATAGCTTTCCTGCGTATAATCCGTATGCTCTTTGTCAAGAGCTGTCATCAGTGCATCCCCTGCCAGTGCCGCACCTTTGTTGTTCCAGTGCGAGTCGCGTTCGTGATAAAGCACTTCATCCGAACTTTCCAAGATTTCTTTCAGATTGACATAATTCACATTTTCTTTTTCCAGATACGCTTCGATCCGGTCCATGTTTTTATCTTCTGAAACGATCATGCTGTCGTAGTACGGCATATTTTCACCGTACAGCGTATTTTTATTCGGAGCGATCGTAAAAAGGAATTTCGCTCCGCTTTTTTCTGTATAATCCTGCATCATACTGAGCGTATGTGCTACATTGAAAAGTGCCCGTTCGCTCATCGGCTCTGTGCCAAGGTAATCGCTTAAGGAATCTTTATAATACAGCCAGCCGTTCTTGCCCTGGATCACGCCGTCGGCTGTGGATACACCAAATATTTTTCCATTTATCAGTGCATTTGCCGTGACAAGCTGCTGACGGAATCCAAAGTGATCCTGGAAATATTCTCCTGCCTCGGAGAGGAAATCGGTATTCCATCCTTCTTCCGTGCGAAGCTGCGGCCAGAGGGCAAGTTTGCGGTTCTCCGTGGCACTGCCCTGGGTCTGCGGAAGCAGCATACCGACACTTGGGATCAGACACAGAACAAAGAAAAATCCGACATAGATCATGTTTCCTTTTTTCTTCATAAGTTCCTCCTAAAATCTGAAATAAATGAACGGATTGTACGTGCCGCCCGCAAGACTTAACATGCATAAAACAAGTCCGACGATACTGCATACAAAAGCCATATTGTTATAGAATGCCTGATATCTGCCATTGCTTTTCCACTTTTCAAAAACCGGAAAGGAGGCAATGCATGCCACTATAAAGGTTACAAGATAAAGTGGTGTGAGCTGCTGCAGTGCCAGGCTTGTCGATGCCGCTCCCGTTGAAAATCCGGTAAACATGGCTTTTACCCACTGCACGCCCTGTGTCATCGTATCTGCCCGGAAAAAGACAAAACCGATGCAAACGACAAGTAACGTATAAATACGCATCACTGCGGTTTTGATCTTTCCTCCTTCTTTTCGGAAAAACGGCACAAATTCTTCCAGCATCAGGAAACATCCATGATAAATGCCCCAGAACAGGAAGGTTACGTTGGCTCCATGCCAGATACCGGTACATAAAAATACGATAAATTTATTGATGCAGGTACGCACTTTGCCTTTTCGGTTGCCGCCAAGCGGAATATAGAGATATTCCAGAAACCAGCTGGACAGGGAAATATGCCATCTTCTCCAGAATTCCCGGATGCTGGTCGAACTGTAAGGATAGTTGAAATTCTCCTTGAAATGAAATCCGAACATCCATCCAAGTCCGATCGCCATATCGCTGTAGCCGCTGAAATCAAAATAAATCTGGAATAAATAGGAAAGTGCTCCCACCCATGCAGTCGCTGCCCCGAGCGTCCCGGCCGCTGCTCCGAAAAGTGCATCTGCTGTCATGCCCATCACATTTGAGATCAGGACTTTTTTTGACAGACCAGCAATAAAACGGCGGATACCTCTTGCTACGCCATCGGCACTCTGCGTCCGGTGTTCGATTTCCTGCTCAACATCGTGATATTTGACGATCGGACCGGCGATCAGCTGTGGGAAAAAGGATATGTACAAAAGCACTTTTCCAAAATTTTTCTGAGCTTTGTTTGCCCCACGGTACACATCGATCACGTAGGACATCGCCTGAAACGTGAAAAAGGAAATACCGATCGGCAGACGGATGTCCGGAACCGGAAATCCCGTCCCGAACATCGTATTCACGCTCTCCGTAAGAAAGCCTGCATATTTAAAGATCACCAGAAGTGCGAGATTCAGGATCACCGCCACACTGACGATCCATTTCTTCTGATCTTGAAACCGTTCGATCCAAAGTGCAAATAAATAATTACACAGTGCAGATGCGATCATCAGCACTACATAGACCGGTTCCCCGTATGCATAAAACACCAGACTTGCCAGCAGAAGCATGGCGTTTTTCGCACGGATCCCCGGAAGAATCGTATGTCCTAAAAATACAATCGGCAAAAAGATACATAAAAATACAAGGGAACTGAATACCATTTTCTACCTCCGCCGGATCATTCAAAGCCCTGAATGATCTCTTTGCCGTTCTCTTTGTAGGTATACACGATAAATCCCTGATATTTTAAGATGCCGTCCATGCCGGCTCCCATACAGCTGTCAAAATATTCTGCCTTTTTCGGCTCGCCGATCAGTGCTTTCAGCCCTGCAAAATCGGAATTCTGCCGGTAAGCTGCCAGTTTTTTGCTCTTCTTCTGATTCAGTCTGCCTTTTTTGTCGAAACCGTAAAGACGATTCTTCACTGCCGCAGTCCCGGTCAGGGCAGCTCCCTTTTTATTGAAATAATATTTCTGCTTTTTGCCCTTTACTTTCACTGTAACCCATTTGTTCTTTACTTTTTTCCCTTTTGCATTATAGTAATAATACTTGTTTTTCACTTTTACAAGTCCCTGTTTTACCGTGGCTGCTTCTGCCGTCTGCATGGAAACTGCTGCCGGTGAAATGCTGCTTACGGTAACGCCAAGTCCCAGAACTGCTGCTGCTGCAATCAGTGTTTTGATTTTCTTCATTTGCTCTTCCTTTTCTTAAAAATTTACTTTGATCGTTTTTGATTTTTTGAACGTTGATTTCATGGAGGAAACCGTCTTCATAAAATATTTGCCTTTGCTGTTTGCTGCAAATTTATCCATGTTCGGATCACAGATATACCATTTCTTTCCGACTTTTACTTCACACCATGCATGATCCTGCCATCTTGCTTTATTAAAGCCGTTGGTCCTGCCAAGGCAGATCCTTGCCTCCACACCGGATTCTTTTGCCAGAAATGCATACAGGGCTGCAAAATGATAGCAGCTGCCCTTTTTGTTTTTGATCATCTCTGCCGTAAATGTTTTCTCCCAGCCTCTGCTGTTTTTAAAGCCGATCGCCCTTGCATAGCCGTAATTTTTCTCCACATACTGGAACAGTTTTTTCAGCTTCTTTTTCTGTGTCTTTTCTTTCTTTGCTTTGCTCTTCTTTACAAGTTTCTGAACATCTTTTTCAAGCGTGCTCTTTGCTGCTGCCTCTGCGGTCATTGCCGTCTGCGGTGCCATCATACCAAAGGTCAGGACCGCTGCAAGAATAGATGCTGTCAGCTTTTCAGCCATGTTTCTTTTCATCTTTTTTTCTCCTCGTATAGCCATTTTATTTCTTAATTTTTGCTTCTGTTTCTTAACTTTTTCCGAAGCCTTCCTATTATATCACGTTATATCTGCTTATTTCAACAAGTAATCACTATACATGAGTGTCAAAAAATAACTTTTCCCGCTCATTGATGGATACAAAATTACCGTAGCCTGCAAATGCTCAGAATGACCGTCTGCTTTTATTAGACTTCGAAAAACAGAAAAAAGTTGCATCTGTTTGAATTTTATGATGCCAGGGTCAAAAGGTCTAAATCCACATGAGCTTGCTCATAGGTGGATGAAAGACCTTGGGACCCGCCCCGATATGAGCATAAAAGTGGGATGATAATCCCACGATATGCGAATACCGGAGAGGATTGTGGGAGTGCGATGCACGGAACAATCCGTAGGCATCATAGTTGAGGACTTTTGACACTCACATCATTTTATCTCAAACAAATGCAACTGCTGTTTTTTCATTTATAGAATAAAAAAGAAGCCGAAAATCTTTCCAGATTTTTCGACTCGCCCCTGCCAAGGAATCGATGCGACAGGATTTGAACCTGCGACCTCTACGTCCCGAACGTAGCGCTCTACCAAGCTGAGCCACGCATCGTTTTCTGTTTTATTTTCTGCTGTTTTCGTCAGCTCCATTAATATATCATCTTTCTTTTCAAAATGCAAGTGTTTTTTTTATTTTTTTGTTTTTTTATTTTATTTTTTATTCTGTCCCTGCCGGAGTGCATTTGCTTCTGGCTGTTCGATTGGCTCTGACAGCAATAAAATCGAAAAAAATGACCGCCGGGACTCTTAAAAAGTCCGGCGGTCATTTTAACCAGACAGAATCTGGCGGTCATCATCGGCAACACCTTTTATTTCTTTGATAACCCTGCATTTTCTGTCGCATACATCAAATGGCTGATTTCATTTTTATTACTTTACTACTTTACTTTTACGCTTTTTTTCTGTCCTTTTCCTTTGAACAGTGCTTTGTATGCCTTTTTCTTTGCTTTCGGTACGCGAACCACTGCATGTTTGTTGATGCCTTTCAGTGCCTGCTTACCGACCATTTTCAGCTTTTTGCCCTTCACAGTGATGCTCTTAAGTCTGCTGTCACCATAGAATGCTTTCTTGCCGATCTTCGTTACGTTTGCACCGATCACGGCTTTGGTGGCTTTCTTCTGGCCGGCAAATGCCTGATCTGCAATTGCAGTCACTTTGCATGTCACATCTTTGATGGTTACCGTTGCTGTCACGTTGATGGTCTTGATGTTCTTCTTTGCAGTGCCATATGCTTCTGCTGTCTTGGCTGCCGCATCGGTTACACGGTACTGTACGCCACCTGCGGTAACGGTATCACCGTTTTTCAGTGTCAGAGAATCTTTCAGTTTTTCAATCTCTTCTCTTGCTTTCCGGGCTTCTTCCTGAGCCTTTTTGATTGCTGCCTCAGCTTCTGCACTGTCTTTTGCTGCCTGATCCTGAACTTTCTTCAGTTCTGCCTGCAGAGCTGCTTTTTCTTCTTCCAGAGAAGCTTTTTCGCCGCTCAGTGTCAGGACTTCTGCCCTTGCTGTATTCAATTTCCCCTGAAGTGCTTCGATCTGTTTTTCAAGAGCTGTTTTTTCTTCGGCTGACGTACCTTCCAGTGCAGCCAGCTGATCCTGTGCATCTTTGATTTTATCTTGAAGTGTTGTCACATTTTCTGTTGCTGCTGCCAGTTCTCTCTCTTTATCTTCCAGCTGCTTTGTCTTTTCTTCCAGCTGTTTTTTCAGATCTTCATTTGCCGCCTTGTCTGCACTTTCCAGTCCTTTGATTGCATCCGAGATTGCACTGATCTGTGCACTTATTTCTTCCACGGTTGCATTTTCTGCATCGCAGACTTCTTTTGCTGCTGCCAGTGCTGCGGTCAGTTTTGCATAGCTTTCTGCCGTATAATTTTCTGCATTCAGTTTTTCTGCCAGATCAATCACTGCTTTTAATCCATCTTTGCTGTGATCCTCTTCCGGTGTTTCACTCTGTTTAAAGTTTACGGTGTATTCCTGTGCTTTGTTTTCATCGCCGTTCTCCGGCCGGAAGAGCACTTTTGCAGTTCCGTTTACGGCATCCAGAATCGTTACGGATGCATTGTTTGTTGCCTGTGCTGTGATCACACCTGATCTGGCATCCAGATTTAGGGTCTTTGTATCTGCATCAAACTGTGCCAGTACTTCCTGTCCGTCCACTTTAATAGAAGTTACTTCGTAATCTCCATATTTCTCGATCGGGGTATAGTATACTTCATATTCTTCCAGTCCGGTCCAGTTGTTGTCCTGCGGCGTCAGGGTGATACGGATCGCTGTGGTTTCAACTGCTTCAAATTCTACATTGACCATCTCTTTGAAATTTGCAAGAGACGGTACGGATGGTTTGCCGCCGACATATGCTACTTCTGTCCAGCCGGTGTGTGCTTTCAGAGGGTTGTCTGCTCCCCAGCCTTTGATATTGCTGCAGCTGTTTGCAGAATCGTTGCCCAGTCTGTTTGCCGGGATCACACCGTCGTTCGCACTGTAATACTCGATCTTGTAATCTTTTGGAAGTCTGACTTTGTTTGCTGCACTTCCATCTTCTTCCATAAATCCAATGGAAACTTTATTTACGGTATATTTCTTCTGATCTGAATCTGCGGTGGAATCTTCTTTTCCGAAGGCACTGATCACAAACGGCAGATGATCGGAGTCTCCTACGGCTGCATCTGCGTTGGTATGATATTTGCCGCTTTCCCAGTCACACCAGATTTTCTTGCCGGATGTGCTGTCAAAATTTTTATTTCCATCAACTGCATTATATACAAGATCGTTGGAAGATGAAAAATATGCGAAAGTCCTTGGCCATTCTCTTGTTTTAGAGGAACCGTCTGCATTCAGTGCCAGGTTTGTATCGGTCGGTGTATTGTTTGCATCTGCTGTCACATCTGCCACACGGACCGACGCTTTTGCCTGAAGTACAGTTTCCCTAGTAACTGCTTTTCCAACTGTTCCGTAAACTTCTACGATTCCAGGATTCCTGAAATCTGCATCTGCAAGATCCCATACAACTTCCTGCTGCTGTTTTTCACCGTTGCTGTAGTATACAGTTACTGTTTCCGGCATGGAAGGTGTTGTCCCTTTTGCTGTTGCCACGGATACCTGCTGCACACCTATTACGGCAGTTACAGTTATTTCTGCTGTGATGCGTGCATTGGTGTCAACCACGGTTCCGCCCGTGCTAAAGGTTCCGATCTGTTTTAACTGTTCTGCACTGATTTCATCCCATTGTACATCCAGTACCTGATCACCGACGTTGGTATGTGCAATGACGGTTCCCGGAAGAGCCGGGCAGACTCCTTTTGCTGTTGTAACTGCGATCGCTTCATAATCCGCTACAGTTATATCTACTGCATTAATCACGAAGTTTTCTTCTACAACACCCTGGTAAGCACCTTTTCCTGTCACAACAATCGTTGCTGTTCCAGGTTCTGTGTTATTTTTATAACTTACTTCATAGTCTGTACCTTCTGTCAGGGTCACTGCCTGTGCATCTTCGGATGCTTTGTAAGTAACAACCGGTTTCGGTGTGAGTGCACTTCCGGTGTAATCAAAGCTGCGATCTTCCAGTGTTACGGTTGTATTGTCACGGTAAATTTCCTGTGCAGCGTAGCGTACCCTTACTTCTGCTGCAGACATATATTTATTTACTTCTGCTGCAGACTGTCCTACGGTTGACACACCATAGAGACGGATATATTTCGCATCGACCGGTGCAAACTGTGCCAGTTTCCATTCTACGGATTTGCTCCATGTGCTGTCTGCATCTGATTTTGCAACTTCCGTCCAGTTTTCGCCATCTGTACTTACTTTGATGCTGTACTCTGTAACGATACCGTTTGTGTCGCTGCTTCTCGGCAGATAACGCAGTGCATTGATCTTTTCTGTTTCTTTCAGTTCAATCTGCAAGTAACGGTTATCCGGATCATTTCGAAGGTCTGTCGGTCCACTTCCGCTTCCCCAGTTTGTATGCCAGATGGTACCGGTATTTCCATCTGCCGCTTTTGCAACAGAACCGCTGCCTTCTTCACTTGGTGCACGCAGTGTCATGTTCCTATAATCATAATCCATAGATGCATCGGAAGCACTGTCGCTTGCTGTATTGTCTTTTCCGAGCATAACCGGATAGATGGCACGCATCAGATGATCTTCAGATTCAATAAGGATACGGATCACACCGTCTGCATCTTTGTCAAGAATGGTCACGCTTGCATTGTCTTTCCCTTCTGCTGTAAGGTCTGCCGCATCAAATTCTGTTTCATTTACGCCAAACCAGCCTTTTTTCAGGCTTGCTTCATCCGCAATGTGACCGCCCACTTTCAGACTGGAAAGTGCTGCTTCTGACCCTACCGTAAAGCTCGGGATCCTTGTATTCATTTCCAATTCCGCCAGGGTGGCATCTTTGGTAAATTCTACACGGAAATAGGTTTCGGAAACGGTTTCTTTTACATTGTAAGTACGAACCGTCACACCTTTTTCTTTTTTATTTGTTACCGTGCAGTCTACCGGCGTCCAGTTGACTCCGTTGTCGCCGGATGCATAGATTTTGATCGTTCCGGAAGTCGGTGCGGTATCTTTCAGATACATTGTGAATCCTTTCAATTCAATCGCTGTATCCAGACGGAAATCGAGGGTTCCTTTTCCGCTCCATGCCACATCATCGGCACTTGTCTTATCATCCTGCAGTTTCGCTAGGACATCTGCAACAGATGCATCTTCTTTGCTGGATGTACCGTTGTAATACATTTCCGGCACGTTGCCAAGGGCTTCTGCACCGTCTTTGTATTCTCCATTGGTAACTCTTACTGCTGCAGTCACTTCAAAGTTCTGGTCAAATACGGTTGCCGTTCCTTTTACATTCTTTGTTCCGATTGTCGCTGTCAGATCTTTTGGAATATCCCACTTTACCGGAAATTCTGCTGCCAGGATTGTTCCGTCTGCAAGAACTGCCGGTCTTGCTGCAGGAAGGCTGACTTCTGCATCTTTTCCGACTGCTGCAGAATAATTCAGGACACCTGCTGTCTGGCCGATCGTACTGACATTGACCGTGATACGCATATTCAGATCTGCTACCGTACCGGATACCGAATACGTTTCTTCTTCTCCGGTAAATGCATCCCAGGTTACTTTCTTTGTCTCGGAAGTATCGTCAGAATAATGGATCTTTACTTCGGATGGGAGAACTGGTTTCGTTCCCTGTTTTACATAATAATTCTTTGCGATCTCATAGCTTACAACGGTCTTTTCTCCGGTTACTCCGCTGCCGTCTGCAACTGTGGTAACGACAGTCTGTGCTGCAGTGTATCCGTCTGAAGTTGCCTTTACGGTAAAGCTTCCGGCATCTTTTGTGGACTGAACGATCGCAATCAGTTTTCCTTTACCGGCTTTTCTGGTCGGTTCACTGTAAGAAGTGGTATCGTTCTGAACACCGTTATCAAGTGAAAGGAGCTTGCCGTCACCTTCTACGGCAACATGGATCTGCGGCTCTGCACCGTTTACTTCTCTGCCGTCTCTGTCCGTTACATTGATCTCAACAAAGCTTAAATCTTTGCCGTCTGCCGTGATCTCGCTGCGGTCTGCTTTTGCGGTAAGTTTGGATCCCTTTCCGGTCGTCTCTGCCACATTACGTCCGTCCGTGTCTTTGATCTCGGTCACACCGTCTGCTTCAAATGCTTTTGCCTCCAGTGTTCCCGCCTCATAAGGTACTTGGAATGTTGCATACAGGGAAGTATGTCCGTTCGCCTTGCTGCTGTCAAAGCATCCTGTTCCGCTTGTATAATTCTGATAACCACCGGTCGGTGTATCGGTGTGTGTCGCTGTCGCACTTCCGATTTCTTTGCCGTTCAGATAAAGTTTCACAACAGGAGCATCACTGTAAACTACAACCTCTGCCTTGCCGCTGTTATCGAGCATGATCTCATCTTCATTCCATACCGGGAGAACATGAAGGGTATTTTCGTTGTCATTCCACTGGCTCTGATACAGATAATAGGAATCTTTTGGGATACCTGCCGTGTCAATGATACCAAAGTAAGAGTTCTTTGCAATGTTCGGCCAGGTTCCGTTTGCACCGGTTCCCTGCCAGTTATATGGGGTCGGTTCACCGATATAATCAAAACCTGTCCAGACAAATTCGCCTGCATTAAATTCTTGCTGCATCGTGATCCACAGCCCTGCACTTGCCAGATGTCCCCAGCCTACTGCACTTTTATCATAAGAAGTCAGTCGGCGGTCTCCGCTTCCATTGTCACTGTTGCTGTTCTTCCTGTCGTAAACGCCACGGCTGTTTACGGAAGAGGCTGTCTCAGAACCATAGACCAGCCATCCTCTGCTGTGTCCGTTGCTGATCTGTCCGGAGCTTCCGTAGTTAAATCCTACCAGACCTCCCGGCACGCCATATTTTGCTGCTTCTGCAAAAACAAGTGCTGTGTTTACCTGATTATTGTCTGCCCAGACATTGCTCTTTACCTGATTGTCACCAAAGGTTACATATCTGGTCGCATCTTCTTCTCCGGTCCAGGTAATCAGTTTTTTTGCCACTTCCGGATACTGACCGGTTACATTCCCGTCAATCAGCTGCTGAAAGATTTCATTTCCAAGGCTCCACATGATAATGGAAGGATTGTTTCTTCCTCGTCTTACCATGGCTTTGAGGTCAAATTCTGCCCATTTTTCGCCCTCTCTGCCATTTACGATCTGGTTGCCGCTCTCAATGGTCTGGTAGAACCATTTACCATAATCCTCGGTATTTCCTGCTTTTCCGGAAAGCCAGCAGTCAAAGGCTTCTTCCACCAGCATGATGCCTTCACGGTTGCACACATCGATCAGTACCTGGGATGCCGGGTTATGTGTTACACGGATGGCATTGACTCCCATCTGTTTTAACTCCTGTACCTGACGTTCCACAGAACGCTCCCAGGCTTCGGATCCAAGAGAACCCTGGTCATGATGCATGGACACTCCGTGCAGTTTGATGTTCTTTCCATTTAAATAGAAACCTTTCTCTGTAGTAAAGTTTACCCAGCGGAAGCCAAAGTCAGAATGGTAGCTGTCTTTTAAGGTATCTCCAACATAAACTTCTGTTTTTACGGTATAGAGGTTTGGATTTTCCGTATCCCAGAGCTTTGGGTCTGCAACGGTGACACTGGCCTCGATCCTGGCTGTTTTGCCCGCTGCAACACTCTGTACCTTTGTCTTTTCGCCCTCTGCTGCCGGGACGTCACTGCCTTTTTCATAAACCGTCTGTTTTACAGAAACATCAGCTGCTTCGCTGCTGTCATTCTGTACTTCCGTTACCACGCTTACGGTTCCTTTTCCGCTTTCAATATCCGGGGTTGTCACGGTCGTTCCGTAATTTGCCACATGTACCGGATCTGCAACGGTAAGTTTTACGTCACGGTAAATACCGGAACCGGAATACCAGCGGCTGGACGGCTGTTTATGATCTACTTTGACCGTGATCACGTTTTCTTCCGATCCGAATTTCAGTTTGTCCTGCGGAAGCACAAAAGAAAATGGGGTATAACCATATGGATGTGTTCCCAGCTTTTCACCGTTCAGATAAACGGTTGCATTCATGTAAACACCGTCAAAATCAATGCTGACCGTCTTTCCCTGCATGCTCTCATCCAGTGTAAAACTTTTGCGGTACCATCCGGTGCCTCCAAGCACATAGCCGCTCTCCTGCTCTGCCGGTGCTGCTGTTGAAAATCCCTGGTCGATGCTGTAATCATGCGGAAGCGTCACATCATCCCAGGAAGAATCATTATAAGAAACTGCTTCCGCGCCGTTTAATTCTCCCAGATAAAATCTCCAGTGATCGTTAAAAGAAACGGAACGCTCCTTTCCATCATATGAATTGACGTATACCGTTTCCGGTGTTGATGATGTCTGTGTCTGAGATGCTTCCTGCACGGACGTATCAGTCCCTGCTGCCAGGACACTCACTGCTCCGGTATTAAGTACCATCGCTGCTGCCAGAACACCACTTAAATACTTTTTGTAGTTCATATTGCCCTCCTTTATTTTTCTTTGTTCCCTTTGTTGTGTTTAGTAAAAACAAAATTTTGCTTACCATAACTATACAAAATTTCTTCACAAAAACATATGGAATATTTTTTATTTTTTGGTAATTTTTTCTGTACGATACAAAAAAACCACAGAACCGTTTTTACGCTGTCTGTGGTTTTTCTGCTGTTTTTAAGGTGATATGCGTTTTGGATTTATGAACTTACTACTTTACAATGACACTCTTTTTCTGTCCTTTGCCTTTGAAAAGTTTCCTGTAAGCTTTTTTCTTTGACTTCGGTATACGGATCACTGCTTTTTTGTTGATGCCTTTCAGTGCCAGTTTACCGACCGTTTTCAGTTTCCTGCTTTTTACTGTGATGCTCTTAAGTTTTCCATCGCCGTTGAATGCTTTTTTGCCGATCTTGCTCACATTCTTGCCGATCACAGCTTTTGTTGCTTTTTTCATTCCGGCAAATGCCTGATCTGCGATTGCCGTTACTTTGCAGGTACTTCCTTTGATCTTAACCGTTGCGGCTACTTCGATGTGTTTCTGGTTTTTGTTTACCACGCCATAAGCTTCCGCTGTCTTTGCTTCTGCATTGGTCACACGATATGTTACGCCCTTTACAGTAATGGTATCACCTGTTTTCAGTGTCATGGCATCTTTCAGTTTCTGCAGTTCTTCTTTGGCTTTCTTCTCTTCTTCCTGAGCTTTTTTGAGTGCTTCTGCTTCCTCTGCTTTTTTCTTCGCTGCATCTTCCTGAGCTTTTTTCAGTTCTGTCTGCAGGGATGTTTTTTCTTCTGTCAGTCTCTCTTTTTCTGCTTTCAGAACCGTAACTTTTGCGTTTGCTTCATCGAGCTGTTCTTTTAAGCTGTTGATCTGTTTCTGAAGTTCTGCTTTTTCTGCTTCGCTTCCGTTTTTCAGATCCGCCAGATCTTTTTCTGCTTTTTTAAGCTGATCATCCAGATCTGACACATTCTTCTGTGCTGTTTTCAGTTCGGTATCTTTTGCTGCTAATTCTGCATCTTTTTCTTTCATCTGCTGTGTCAGGTCTTTTTTCGTATCTGCTGCTGCAGATTTCAGATTTCTGACTGCTTCTGCCAGAGCATTGATCTGTGTCTGGACTGCTTCTGCACTTGGTTCTGTTTCTGCATATACTTTCTCCGCACTTGCGATCGTATCAGAAAGTGCTTTGTAAGATGCTGCTGTATAGTCATCTGCTTTCAGCGTTTTTGCCAGGTCAATGGCTGCCTTCAGTCCTGCTTTTGTATCTGTCTTCGGAATATCCGGCTGCTCTGCTGCTTTTTTCACGATCACGATAAAGCTTACCAGCACATCACAGCTGTCGATGTTGCTGTCCACTTTTTTCAGCGGACTTAAGTTCACAGTCACATTGCTTGCTTCTGAAAGTGTGATATTTTCCAGTGTCACACTGTCTTTGCTGCCGCTGATCTTGTGGTCTTCGTGTACAGCCAGTTCGGTTCCTGCTTCATCTGCCACAGTAATCTTTGTATGGCGGTCATCGCCTGCCCACTGTGCCCATGGATCACAGAATCCGGTTACCACTTCATACGTTCCTGCATCCAGTGCAAATTTGTAGGTCATGGTCTTCTGATTGTTTCCTGCTTTAAAGTTGCGGATCGTCGTATAGGCATCTCCGCTTCCGTTTGCTTCCACTTCGGATGCCGGATTTGTGAATCCCCATCCGCTTGTTTCACTGTATGCCTGATCCGGTACTGTGTTTTTCAGCGTATCTGTGTAATCCTTTCTATAAGCTTTTCCTTCTGCTGAGAAAGCATTTGCACCACAGTCCACAAAGTAAACAGGTACGTCTTCTGCTTTGGTTGATTTTTCCCACTGTGCATAGAGGATTATAGAATCTGAAACCACAGTTTCTTCTGTTACTTTTTCTCCACCTTCCGGCTGTGTAAACCAGCCCTTAAAGTTGTGTCTGTTTCTGGTCGGTGTCGGCAGTTCTCCTGCTTGGTCGCCTTTGTTCAGAGTACGTTTTGTACTTGTTCCTTCCGGAAGGCTTCCGCCGTTTGCATCCAGACTGACAACTGCTTTTCCTTCAGGAATTACTTCGCCACCGGTCAGCTGCAGTTTGTTCATATTGAACTGCCATGTATTTCCGGTCGGATATGCAATCTTGATATAGTTTGTGTCATCCGGCAGCTGTGTTGCTGTATAAAGTCTGCTCGGCCAGCTTCCGCTTACGGAAGTATCGGTTGTTTTTGTGTAATCTTTGAATTCTTTCCAGTTTTCTCCGTCTGCCGAAGTATAGAAAGTAAAGTTTTGATTTGCATTTCCATCTGTTGAGCCGGTTCCTCGAAGGACAAAACCTTTGATCGCCGGTGCACGCACGATCAGATATTCCGGATTTGCACTGTTTGTTCCCGGATATACCCCGTAATCAAAACCATAGTTATGGCAATTCTCGATCAGCATATTGTTTGTCCATTTATAAATAACGGACGATTTGGCTGTGATATCTTCAATATCTTTGATATTGGTCTTTGTTCCTGTTGTCTCAACATAGTCAAAGGCTTCTTTTACTTCCCATTCACCGATCTTATTCATCAGTGCCGGCACTTTAACTACATTGTTAAAATCAACGATTACCTTTGCTTTTACCTTATGATTTTCCGGATCAGCGATCCCAAGAACTGTTCCTTCTACATCGACCACATCTGCTTTTGATGTATCAATCTCAGACCATGCAATACGGAATGCTCCGGTATGGGTATCATCTACCTGTACTTCTGCTGTCTGCGGCAGGGACGGCTGTGCCCCTTTTTCTGCATAGTAGAAATCTTTTTCTTTCAGTTTTGCACTCTTGACCTCCACATTGGAAGAAACAAATTTCGTGTCACACCAGTTACCGATATTCTTGCTGTTATCTACACTGGAATCTTCCGTTTTTGTCACCAGTTTTACGGTCTTTGCACCTTTGATATCCACATCAAGTGCCAGGTTCTTGGTGGCATGTGTCATGACACCGGAACGGTATCTTGGTGTCTTTTCATCATCGACATAAACTTCGAAAGAAACGGCTCCTTCTGCATCCTGTCCGTTATCAAAACTCAAGCTGACATAAGCACGGAATGCTTCATATCCTTTTCCTTCTACATTATAAACGGCTTCTGATCCGCCAAGCATACTTAAACCTGCTGCATATTCGGTCGGCTTTCCGCCCTGATCGATACGTACGCTCAAACCTGCACCGTTTACGGTCTTGTCCTTGCTTACTGTTCCTGTTGATGTGTATTCCAGATCACCTGTTGCCACCGCATATTTCACATCGACATTCGCAACAGCTTCCATATCAGAACCAAGGATCTTGCTCTTTACTTTTAAGGTTCCTGCTGCTGCCACATCTTCTGCTTTGATCTGCCAGTCTGTACCTACAATTTCTTTACTTTCGTCGGTAAATGTTACTTCCACACCTGCCGGCAGAACCGGAAGTGTTCCGATTACGGTAGATGCATGTACTTCCTCGACAGACTTGATCTCTTTTACGCTTACTTCTGTTTTTACAGTAACTTCTGGTCCGATCTTTCCGGTCACTTCAAATTTTCCTGCTTTTGCATAATTTTCTGCCGGAACTTCATCCCAGGTTACCGGGGCAGAACCTTTTGTGCCGTCTGCATACTCGATCGCTGCAAACTGTGGCAGGGACGGTTCTACATTTACCAGTGTTGTTACATTGTCTACCGTTGCGGATTTGATATCTTTGACTGTTACAGTACATTCAAACGTGCCTTCCATGCCTTCTGCCGTTCCGGTTACTTTGTAAGTACCTGCCTGGTTTACATTCAGGTTATCCAGGTTCCATCCGGTTACCTGGTGCTCATCGACCACACCGTTGCTGTACTGTACTTTTACGGTTTTTGGCAGAACAGAATCTGCAGAAATGCCTTTGCCCATCACTACGGATGCATCCTGAAGCTTCGGTGTATCCGTTCCGTCACCCGGAAGTTCGTTTTTAGAACCTACGGTAATGGTATTGGATTTCAGGATACCATTGTCACTCTCAGCTGTCGCTGTGATCACAATGTCATCAGTGCTTCCTTCTTCTGCTTTTACGATCAGCAGTGCTTTTCCGCTGAACGCTTTGCGGTTGTCTGTGTTTTTGTATGGATCATGGTCACGCGGATCACCGTTGTCCACAGATACGATTTCGCCGCCTTCTACGTCGAAAGTGATACGGTTGTCTGCTCCAGGAACCATGATTCCTGTATTGTCCTCAATCGTAGCTTCTACAAATACCATATCATCGCCATCGTTTTTGATGTACGTTCTGTCTGCGGAAAGTTCTACCTGTGCTGCATCACCTGATGTATTTACCACATCGGTTGCGATCACGTTTCCTTTTCCGTCCGGCTGGTCATAGCCGACTGCTTTGAGTTCGCCTGCTTCGTAATCCAGTCCGCTGGTTCCTTTTGTCCAGTAGATATATACCGGGGAAGCAGTCTGTTTGTCATAATTCTTAATGCCAAGTGATTTTCCGTTTAAGAACAGTTCCACACTCTTTGCATTTGTGTAAATGTATACCGGCACCTTCTGTCCTGCCTTGAAATTCCATTTTTGCGGCAGAAGATGTACGGTCGGTGTATCCGTCCACATACTCTTGTACATATAAACAACATCTTTTGCAAAACCTGCGGTGTCGATCATACCAAAGTAGGAACTCTTGGATGGCCAGCTTCTTGGGGTCGGCTCACCTAAGTAGTCATGTCCGGTCCATACGAATTCACCGGCTGTGTAAGTTTTGTCTCTGTGTGCTTCCAGAGAAGCGGTTGCCGATGAAAATGTCCAGTAAGTCGGATATTCATTACATCTGTCGCCGCTTCCTTCTCCTTCCAGGAAGTAAACACCACGGTAATAATAAGCGGATACTGTCTCAGATCCAAAAATAACCATATTCGGATATCTGGAGTGGGCACCGTCATACTGTCCGGTTGCATAGTTAAATCCGGACATTTCTGCTTTTGCCAGATGCTTTTCCTGCTGTGCATTATTTGCCCAGTAATTGTCCCAGGTCGGCGGGCATGCTGCGACCGGTCTTGTCGTGTCGATTTCTTTGATCCAGCCGGTCAGCATATCCAGTGTATTTTCACCATGTTTGTAACGTGCATCGTAGATTTCGTTACCGGTACTCCATGCAAAAATACAAGGTGCGTTCTTGTCACGGTCTACCATCGCTTTGATATCACGTTCTGCATTGGACTGCAGATCCTCACGTTTTACTTCTATATAAGAAGTGTCATTGTTGGTATTATCATTTCCGGCTTTATCAAAAACGACAGTTTTTCCATCTGCTGCTTTATTGAAGTAGTTATGATAATCGTCACTGTTTTTTGAATACAGCCACTGATCAAAGGCTTCTTCAAATACCAGCATTCCAAGACGGTCACACGCCTCGATAAACTCCGGTGACACCGGGTTATGGGATGTACGGATCGCATTGACACCGTATTTTTTCAGTGTACGGATTCTTCTGTCAACAGCTGCCTGATAGGTCTCCATACCAAGAGATCCCAGGTCAGAATGTTCACAGACACCATTCAGTTTTGTATGCACACCGTTTAAATAAAATCCACTGTTCGGATTCGTAGCAATATAACGGATACCAAAACGGCTGTCGGTACGATCCACAACTTTGCCATTCTGGATGATCTCCGTTCTTACCCAGTAGAGGTTCGGTGAATCCACGGACCAAAGTTTCGGGTTTGCTACATCCACACTCTGGCTAATCGTCTCTGTTTTACCGGCTGCTACGGTAATGTCATCGGTCTGTGTGGAAATAACATCGCTTTCCTTGTTATAAACGGTCGATTTTACTGAAACACCAGTTGCTTCTGTATCAGAATCGTTTGTTACGTCCGTCTTGATGTCAACGCCTGCTTTTGTGGCATTCTTGATTTCTTCGTATTTGCCACCTTCTGCTTCCAGTTTTTCAAACGGAGTAGTGATCTGCACGCCATTCACCGGAACATTCAGTTTCTCGGTGGAAATCAGATATACATTACGGTAGATACCGGCTCCTGCATACCATCTGGCACTGCTGTTGCTGCTTTGTACTTTGACTGCGATCACATTCTCGCTGCCATCGTATTTCAGATATTTGCTGATATCATACGTAAAGGTGTTGTAGCCAAGGTACTGCTTCCAGTTGTCCTCGGTATGTCCGTTCACCCATACCTGGCTGATCATCTGCACACCGTCGAATTCAATTGAAACGGTTTTGTCTTTAAAGTCATCGGAAAGTGTGAAGCTCTTGCGGTACCAGCCGACACCGCCTGCCAGAGAACCCTGTGCCGCTCTGACACCATTGCTGTTCTCATAAGTACCATAGATTGCCCAGTCATGCGGCAGATCAACGTTATCCCAGCTCGAATCATCGTAGTCCACACCATCCGCCTGAACGGAAGTATCGTTAATGTTGTACTTATTGACCAGTTTGAATTTCCAGTCATCTCCAAATTTCATTTTACGCTCACTGCGTTCTGTTGTCGCTCCTGTTTTCTGAACGGCTGCCGCGACATCTGCCGCTTCTGCTTTCACTGGAGCCGGAAGAATCCCGATTCCACTGAAAACCATGGCAACACTCAAGGCTAACGCCGTCCATCGTCTCGCACCTTTTCTTTTTTTGTTCATTTTTTCCTCCTTTTTGCTGCTTTTCACACTATCCGCATCGTGTTTAGTGAATTTATACACTTTGCTTACTGGTAATATACAAAATTTTTCACCAAAATCATATGTACTATTTTTTGTTTTTTGGTACTTTTTTTACCGTTTTCCATTTCTTTCGCTTTTTTCCTGTGTTATACTAATAATGTTGAATCAAAAATTTTTGGAGGTTGTATGTATGAAACGTACAAAAAAACTACTTCTCCTCTTTTTATTTTTCTGTCTTTTCCTGACTGGCTGCACAGCTGCCACGCAGGAAAACATGGATTCTGCTGAAAACAATTATACAGAGCTTACTCTTTTTTCAGATGTCTCTTTCTGGAATCCTCCAGTCTGGAGTTTTGAAGAAGGAAGCATCAGTGCCGGTATCTCAAAGAAAACCGGAGCATACCTGGATTTTACGATTCCGCCACAGGACGCATCCAAAAAGCTGAGTCTGATGATCTTAAAAGATGAACTCCCTGACCTGATCGTCGCTACGGACAAGAATGTGATCAATCAGCTGATCCGTTCCGGAAAGGTCTGGTCTTTGCAGGATTTTTTTGAAACTTACTGCCCGGATTCCCATTTGCTGAAAGATTTCCCGAAAGACCGGAAACAGGAGTATATCCGACAGTACGGAGACTGGTATGCTTATCTTTCACACCTGAATACCGATGATGCCCGCAAAACCTGGAAAGAAAAGACCTCTTATTATGGAGATCTTTTCACCCACAGTTACAATCATGGCATTATGTTTAACCGCAAACTTCTGGCACGTGCTAACCTGACCGTTTCGGATATACAGACTGCCTCTCAGGTCTTAAAAGCTTTTGAAAAAGTCAAAAAGCTGACTGCTGAAGACGGACAGTCCACCATCCCATTGCTGCTGGAAGGCAATCAATATCTTGACTCTTCGATTTCCTGCCTGATCGGTTCTTTCGGTGCTGAAGTCATTGACGACAATGGAAATTATACAGAACGCTTCCTTCAGCCGGAATGCAAAGATGCTTTTGCCTTTCTGAACACAGCCTTCCGCAAAGGTTATGCTTTCAGTGAAGATCTGACACTTGATAATCTCCAGATGCGCGATCTGATAGCAGATGACCGTGTATTCTGCTATATCGGAAACACTTCCAATACAGGTGTGGATGCCACCAGGTGGGTTTCCGCAGGTCCGATCCTCTCCGATTTTGGAAAACGTCCGGTGATGAGTATCGACCTGAGTGTACCGACCGGCTGGATGCAGACTTTTGTATCCAAAAGCTGCAAAACCCCGGAACTTGTCGCCCGCTTTTTTGATTATATGACTTCTGACGAAGGATTGCTCTACAGCAACTACGGCGTGGAAAACGAAGATTATACTTTCGACTCGGATGGCTATATCCACCGGACTGCCAGAGGACAGCAGCGCTTTCATGATTCTAATGATATGCTCGGACTGTTCTGGAATTTTTACAATGTTGCCTGGGATCACAGCCTACTTCCGGTACCTGCAAAAGGAAGCATGGACGATTGTTTAAATCAGATCCAGACTGCTTTTGCCAGATATCCGGACACATATGTTTATGATTCTGCCCTTCTTCGTCTGCCGGATAATTACATTTCCCCGAACAGTGAGGAAGGTCAGATTGAAAGCACGCTGGAAGCTTACCGCAAAGAGCAGATTCCAAAAATCCTCTCTGCTTCTTCGGATACCGAGTTTGAAGAACAGTATCAGCTTTTTGTAACCACACAAAAAGAACTTGGAGCTAAAAAACTGGATCAGAAGATCAACCGGCAAATGCAGGAGAATTTTTCCTATTACGGTAAAAAAATAGAGAAAGTCAACCCACAAATGCAAGACACCTCAAAATCAAACGGAGAAACAAAACCATGAACTTCTTACAGACTTACCGCAGACACCTGATCTTTAAGCTGGCCGGGATTGCTGCCTTGATCCTTGCTGTGCTTTCGTCTGCCTATCTTTTTATGTCGGTGGACTATGCAAGATCTGTGCGTAAAAACACGCTCGCCCTGAATGAACGTCTGACAGCCCAGACTGCCACACGTATCGAAGCGTACTGGGACTCGCTTTACAATATCACAACTGCATTCTGTTATTCTCCAACCGTGCAGCAGTATTTTTCGGTAAATTCTCTGAACCGACTTCCGGATACACAGGAGCTTGCCTCGGTTTTTTCCAACACACTCCTGCTGAATGACCGTATTTTAAGCGTTTATCTCTACAATGCAGATGCAAAGCAGATTGCTTCCATGGGAAAAAATTTTTCGATTGATACTTCCGTACTGAACACCGATGCCGTGATGGATATCCGGGCATCACATCTGAAGTCAAACGAAAAACGCCCTTACTATGAGCTGATCTTCCCTGTTTATGATCTGAACAGCATCCAGTACCAGAAGCTGCTTGGTACCTGCGTTTTTGTCCTGGAACCGGAAAGTTTTGATGATACCCTTCAAAATGCACAGTCAACGGAAGATGCCGTTGTTTTTCTTCTGGATTCCTCGGACTGCATTCTTGCTTCTGCCGGTTCAGTGCAATCCTGCGGAAGCACGCTGGCATCCGAGATTCTGCACAGCACTTCCGAAAAATATTTTTTCACTCAGACACTTTCCTGCAATGCCTGGAAAATTGCCGGTTTCCTTCCGGAATCAGATCTTCGGAAACCGGACCAGAACCTGAAAGAAACACAAATCCTGGTTTATTGCATTTCCCTGTGTCTTTTACTCTTTCTGCTTCTGTACTGCAATTACAGCATCATAAAACCGGTCACCGGAATTTCTGCTTTTATCCGTAAGATCAATCAGAATCCAGACTCCCGGCTTTCCCTCGACCGCCCGGATGAGATCGGCACGGTTGCAAAAAGCCTGAATCAGATGCTTGATGAAAAGCAAAAAATGCAGCTGGAAATCGAGCAGGTAAAATATCTTGCCTATGAAACGGAACTTTCCAAAAAGCAGGCAGAAATCCTTGCCTATCGAAGCCAGATCAATCCGCACTTTCTTTATAATACGTTTGAGTGTATCCGGGATATGGCTCTGTTCTACGATGTGGATGACATCGCAGAACTTACGATGGCTCTCTCCAATGTCTTTCGTTTTGCCGTCAAGGGAACTGATATGGTTACCGTAGAAAATGAGCTGGATCATATCCGTGAATATGCAAAGATCATAAATTACCGTTTTATGGGCAAAATCCGCATCGAAATCGATGCAGAAAATGCTATACTAAACTGCAAAGTATTTAAACTTCTGCTCCAGCCGCTTGTGGAAAATGCAGTCTTTCACGGACTGGAACAAAAAATTGAAAACGGTACGGTGTGGGTGCATGTATTTTCCCCCGATCATGCAACACTTTGCTTTGTTGTGGAGGATGACGGATGCGGCATTGAACCGGAACGTTTAAAACAGATCCTCGCATCTTTGGAAATTGAAAAAAATACAACAAAAATCGGCGTCTTTAATATTTATCAACGTCTGAAACTTTATTATGATGATAAGTTTTCTTTTGATATAAAAAGCAGTTTGAAAAAAGGAACCTGCATTACGATTTCGATTCCAAGAGAATCGACAGCAGAACCAGAAGGGAGTATTTTATGATAAGTGTCTATATTGCAGATGATGAAGTCTGGATCACCATCGGTCTGAAAAAACTGATCCAGAAATCCGGACTTCCTTTTGAGGTGATCGGAGAAGCACATAACGGCGTGACTACACTTGAAGATATCAAAACCTTAAAACCGGATGTCCTGTTTACCGATATCCGTATGCCGGGGCTTTCCGGTCTGGAAGTCATGTCCTATATTTCAGAACATCAATTTGCAACCAAAGTCGTGCTGATCTCCGGCTATGCCGAATTTGAGTATGCACGACAGGCAATGCTGTGCGGTGCTTTTGATTATCTTCTGAAACCGATTCAGCAGGAAACTCTGAACAAAACCCTGTCACGCCTTCGAAATGAACTTGAGCCTGCCGCTTCTGAAACTTCTGAAGACACGATGGAAAATGCAACGATCACAGACCTTTCGACTGCCGGAACCTCTCTGTTCAAAAAAATTCTGGCTTATATCCAGGAACACTATACGGAAGAACTCTCTTTAACTTCCCTGGCAGAAATGTACAATATCAGCTCCAGCCGCTTAAGCACCCTGATCAAAAAAGAACTGGGACTGTCTTTTTCAGAATATATCACGGCAAGACGTATGCAGAAGGCGAAAGAACTTTTAAAAGACGACAGCCGCTCCATCGAGGAGATTGCAAACGCAGTCGGCTACCACGATTACTTTTATTTCACAAAAGTTTTCAAAAAAACGCAGGGAATATCTCCAAGCAAATACCGGAAGTCTCTTTAAATTTTTCTTGCTAAAGTAAAAAAGTGTGTTTATAATCAAAGTATTAAAATAAACAAATGAGTGAACATAACTGTAACATTCAATCCAGACACACATAAGACCCTGTGTGCGATTCTGGTCCGTTTTTCTGCAGTTATGTGCAAACAACAAATGTATTGGAGAAAATAGCATGGCAACTATCCGAGATTTAGCAAAACACACCGGATTCTCAGTAACCACGATTTCCCGTGTACTGAACAATGATCCGACTTTGAACGTAACCGACAACACCAGAGTCTCAATTCTTGAAGCGGCAGATGAACTTCACTACACGCTTCCGAAAACAAGACGTTCCCATAAAAACCGCCTCGTCCATATCGCCATCGTTGAGATGATGTCCTTAAAAGAGCAGCTGGCTGATCCGTACTATCTTTATCTGAAGAATTATGTGGTACGCAACTGTATGGAGCATGACTGCAATGTATCTTATCTTTTTGAGCAGTCTGGCAAATATCAGACACTGGAAAAGACCCCGCTTGACGGTATCCTGGCGATCGGCATTTTTTCAGACCAGCAGATTGCACAGTTGCTGGAGATCAGCCCGAACATCGTATTTGTGGATTCTTCCCCGGATGAACGCCGCTTTGATTCGGTTGTCTTAAACTTCCGTCTCGGCGTAGAGCAGGCACTGGATTATCTGCTTTACAAGGGACACCGCAAGATTGGTTTCTTAGGTCCTGCCTATAAATTAGACCAGAAAAAACGCCCTGCCCTGGAGGCAAGACGTCAGTATTTTATTGATTATATGAAAAATGCCGGTCTTTACGACGAGCATCTGATCATTGATACCGGCCTTTCTGCCAAAGACGGTTCTGCTCAGATCCGCAAATGGCTGGAACAAAAAGATCATATCCCGACAGCTCTCCTTGCCTATAATGAAGAATCTGCGATCACCGCTGTCAGCAACCTGCGTGAAGTCGGACTCCGCGTTCCGGAGGATGTATCTGTCATCAGTTTCAATGACACACCGCTGTCTATCCTGACCGAGCCACCGCTGACCAGTGTCACCGCACATCTGGAAGTCATGGGAGAAATGGCAGTGAAAATGCTGCTTGACCGCCTGGATGATCCGCAGCATCTGCCTTATAAGATCGTACTGCCGCCGACACTGGCTGTCAGAGACAGTGTCGTGGATATACCGGGTGAGATATAGATAAAACGCACGTGAGACTTGGCATGCACTTTCCTTCCGCACAAAGCGGCTATTCTCCTTCCCGAAAGGATCATAGCCGCTCATTCTTTTGTTATTTTTTTGGAAAAAGTCTTTTGACCCTGGCATCATGTTATTCTAACTCAGCTGGTTTCTCTGTTTCATAAGCACTCCAGGATGTGGTCGTGGATGCTCCGGAGAGGTCTGCACTGTCTTCGTAGGAGGTTACAGTAATCGTGTAGCTGCCATCTCCTTTGACATATACAGTTCCGTCTGTTCCTTTGACGGTCACGGTTTTGCCTTCGTTATCTTCGATCGTTCCGGCACAGTGCAGTGCACTTACGGTGCTGTCGCCTGTCACGATCCAGGTTGCATCTTCTCCGATATAGAGATTGCAGTAGCCGTCTCCGCCGCCACCGGCATTACTCTCATCCTGCACGACTGCACCAGTCAGTGTGCTTTCGCCTGTCATATAGAAATCAAGGTCGCTGATGCTGTCCCAGATCACATTTCCTTCCATTGTCTGATCAATGGCTGTGAACAGACAGTCCGCACCATTTGCTCCTGTTGTTCCCCATCCTCTCTGGTTCGCATTTCCGGTACATTTCAGGAAAAATTCACTGTCTTCTGCATTTGTAATATCCACATCATCCAGTGTGATCGTAGACTCTGTGTTTGTGGTATAGAACATGCCGCCGTTTTTTGCGGTCAGGCTTCCACCGTCCATCTCAAAAATGCTGTTTCCGACTTCGGAATCTCCGGACATGCTCTGGTAGAGAATGACATTCCAGGTACAGTCATTGCGGCTGTCATCGCTCATGTTTCCGGTCAGATCACTGTCATATAAATGAATGGAATTCAAACCTTCGATGCAGATTGCTTCGGAGCCGTTGGCTGCCAGAGTTGCCTCGTTTACTGCGATATCTGCGGTACTGTAGATTGCCGGGGAACCGGTTCCGTTTGAAGTATAGGTTCCGCCGTCTACTACCATTTTTCCGCCTCCGCGGTCACTTCGGATCGCTGCGGAAGACTCACCGTTTGTCTCAACATCAAGATCCCATGCATAGAACGTTCCGCCGCCGGCTGCATGGATACCGCCTGATGTATCCTGTTTGGTCGTGATTTTGGTATCTGCCGCATAAACAGTACCGTTATTATATGCAAAAAGTCCTGCTCCGCCGGCTGTGTCTGTCGTAACGGTTCCGCCTTTTACATAAGCATTTCCGTCTGTTGCCAGAACGGCTGCTCCGACACCATAGAAACTGGAGTTATCACCGCCGGTGCTTTCGGAAGAATCTCTGGTTATGGTCACATCTTTCAGTGTAACCGATGCGCCTTCTGAAACATTGACTGCATTTTCATCAGTTCCGGTGGAAGCAATCGTCTCTCCATCTACTTCGGTATCGGAAGTATAGGCATTGACTGCATCGTAGCTGTCCACGCCCTGGCTGCTTCCAGAACCGCCGCCTGGTTGTCCCATGCCGCCTCCCATTTCCATGCTGATCACGGTGATTTTGGCTGCATTTCCATCCTCGTCATAAGTGATCGCTACTGTATCACCTTCGGAAATATCAGAAAGTGAGCTTTCCTCTGTCTTCTGCTGCATATCCGGTGCTCCGCCATTTCCCTGCGGTCCGCCTGCCATGCCGCCCCTGCTGCTGCGGACGATCACGGTGTCATCTGTGATCTTGATTTCTTTTTCTTCATCCGTCAGATCCAGCATGGATGGTGCACCCTGTCCGTCTCCGTCCGGTTTTTCTATATTTTCCGGCAGCTGTGCATTTCGACTGTCAGAACTATTATCTGATTTATTTTCACTGCTGTCTGTGTTTTCAGATCCTTTTTCTGTACTGTCAGAATCTGTCTTGTCATCGGAACTCTGTGCATTGGAAGAGTCCCCCGGTACTCCTGCATCATCCGGTTTCTCCCTCTGCTTCATGGTTCCTACTTTTATGGTAATGCTATCTTCGCTTACGGCTGTAACTTCACCGTATACATCTGCTGTTTCTGCTTCGCTGACTCTTTTGTCTGAGTTTTCGGTTGCACCGGTTACACTCTGCGATTCCTGTATGGTGCTGCTTTCTGATGTATTTGTTCCGGAACATCCAACCAGTGTTGTCATTCCAAGAGTTATGCCAAGTAAGATTGCGATATATTTTTTCTTCATATGAATACACTTCCTTTTCTCTTTGATTTAAGAGAAGTATATCCCGTAAAGTTTAAAACAAGCTGAAAGAAAACAGCCGATTTTGTGAAAGAGTTGTGAAAAAGCAGGGTAATCGCTTACCCTGCCTTTGTGTGCTGCTAAAATCTCAGAACAGATCCAGCAGCTGATCGATCTCTTCTTTTTTCGTTGCCCAGCTTGTCGCAAAGCGTACTACGGTGTGGTTTTCATCGTATTTTTCCCAGAAACTGAACTTTACTTCTTTTTTTAGTTCTGTCATTTTCCGGTTTTCGAGAATGACAAACTGCTGATTGGTCGGTGAATCCAGATAGAAACGGCAGCCTTTTTCTGCCAGTCCTTTCTTTAAATAATCTGCCATTGCTATCGCATGTCTGCTGATTTCAAAATACAGGTTATCTGTGAACAGTGTGTCAAACTGGATTCCGAGCAATCTGCCTTTTGCAAGCAGTGCTCCCCGCTGTTTGATCAGCGTCAGGAAATGTTTCGGTGTTCTGTTGCCCGAAAATACGACGGCTTCTCCACACAGTGCTCCGACTTTTGTCCCGCCGATATAGAAAACATCGCAGTATTTTGCAATCATCGGAAGAGTTACATCTGTTTCTTCACTCATCAGACCATAGCCCAGTCTTGCTCCGTCGAGAAACAGTGGGATATTATAACTGCGGCACACGCTGCTGATCTCTTCCAGCTCCGCCTTTGTATACAAAGTACCGTACTCCGTAGGATGGGAAATATAAACCATCCCCGGAAATACCATATGTTCGTGGCTTTCATCATCCCAGAATGTTTTCAGGCAGTTCTTCAGATCTTCTGCTTTTATTTTGCCTTTGTACTGCGGAACTGTGATCACTTTATGGCCGCTGTACTCAATGGCTCCCGCCTCATGGCAGGCTACATGGCCGGTCTGTGCTGCGACCACGCCCTCATAAGATTCCAGCATGGAGCTGATCACAACGGCATTTGTCTGCGTACCGCCCGTCAGGAAATAAACATCTGCCTGTGGACATTCGCACGCCTCCCGGATTTTCTGTTTTGCACTTTCACAGTATGGATCAGATCCGTATCCGGATACTTTCTCCAGATTTGTTTCCATAAATCTCTGAAGGATCTTTTCATGTGCTCCTTCAGAATAATCATTTTCAAATGATAACATATCTTTTTCTCCTGTCAGATTCTCAATATCAATAGAAATCTTTTTGCTCTGTCACTATTCTACGATGCCAGGAGATAAAGGTCAACCTATCATTTTTCTGTTTCAGACGCTCAGTTTCTTTTCCATGATCCATCCGCTGATAAAGTAGAAAATCACACTCAGTACCAGAGATACTGCGATTTCCAGAATCATGGTCAGGTTCATATTGTCAAATGCAGGCACCAGGTTCAGCATCTGACTGAACAGCCAGGAAAGGATCAGAAACAGTGCAAATGCCGCGATCCCGCTTCCCTTTTTGCCTGCAAGCACGCTCGCCGAAAGAATCACTGCCATATCGGCGATCACAACAATACTGATCCAGCTGACCAGGGATGCAAAGACGGACAGGATCACTGCATCTGATACTATCTTGATGTTCAGTCTTATATCCATAATCTGTCTTATGCTATCCATAAGTTCTTTTGCCCCGCCGATACAGAGCGTTGCCACAGTCAGGTCAAACACGGCAAGTACGATAAAAAATGCTCCTGCCATAAGGATTGAAATGCCATTTTCCAGGATTTTGGCACCTAAAATCTCATAACTGCTCTTTGGTGTCAGAAACAGCATATAACTTTGTTTGCTGTTCAGATCCCGATACAGTGTCATGATACCTTCCAGTCCAATGTAAAACACACCGAAAAATGCACACAAGATCAGGAACATCATACCTGTCCCCATCAGATTATATCCTTTAAAAAATACGCCCCCCAGAAATGCCAGTTCAAAAACTGCTGTAAGCACCAGCAGAATAAGCTTGGAAGATGCACTCTTCCGAAATTCATACTTCATTAATTTTAACATAGTTCCTCTCCCCCATGTCCGTAAATTTCACGATACAGATCAACAACGGATTTCTTTTCGCTGCTTCTCAGTTCCTCAACCATGCACTGTCTGACCATTTTTCCTTCTTTCATAAAGATGGCCGCATCTGCCACTCGCTCCAGTTCATCTACCAGATGGCTGGAGATCACAAGTGTGACATCCGGATCAATGACTTCCAGAATACTTTTCATGATCTCATCCCTTGCCAGAAGATCAATGCCGTTTAATGGCTCATCCAGCAGATACAGTTTTGCATTTCTTGCCATTGTGACTGCGATCTTTAACTTTGCCATCATACCGGTGGAAAGTTTTTTGGTTTTCAGCTCTTCTGTCAGCTCCATTCTTTTGAGCATCTGATGATATTTTTCCATTGAAAAATCCTCAAAAAAGTCCTGATAATATCTGCCGACATCTGCAACCGTCATCCAGCTATAAAAATATGGCTCCGTGGACATATAGGCAATCTCTTTCTTGCTCTCTTTTCCGATGGCTTTGCCTTTATATAAAATCTCCCCTTTTCCAGGTTTGACAAGGCCTGCCACCATCTTCATCCAGGTAGTCTTGCCGCTTCCGTTCGGCCCGAGCATCGCATAGACAAGCCCTGTCTCCAGTTTTAACGATACATTTTCAACCGCTGCCTTACCGGCATAGTTTTTGGTTACTCCAATACTTTCCAGTACATTTTCCATATCATTCACCACTTTCTTCCTTTTTTTTCAGAATCCGGATCACATCCGTTTTGGTAAATCCAAGCTGCTGCATTCCTTCTAAAAATTCATGGATCAGCGTCCCCGCCATCTCTTCTTTCATATTTTTCACCTTCTCTGAATCTTCTGTCACAAAAGTTCCCATGCCACGTCTGGTAAAACAGACACCTTCCGTCTCAAGCTCTTTGTATACACGGCTGACCGTATTCGGATTGATGGTGTAAGACACCGCCAGTTCCCGTACGGAAGGAAGCTTTTCCCCAAGTTCTCGTTTCCCTGTGACAATATCACGTTTGATCAAATTAGCTACCTGCAGATAGATTGGCAGCGATGAATTGTATTCCATAAGCTCTTCCTTCTTTCTTGTATCACTGTCATAGCTATATAGTACACTAGTTTTCTGGTTTTGTCAATATGAAAACGAAAAGATAACATGCAAATTGTTTCTTACTCCCACAATTTGGTTTCAGGCTTTTGCCCCTGCTATCCTAAAAAAGAAAAGACAGCATATTTTTCATGCCATCTTTTCTTTTGATCATTTACTGTAATTCTATTTTTAACTTACCTGAAAATCCAAGAATCAGGAAATTGGCTGCAATCTCCGTATCCCGGAACAATACCACATTCTAGGATGCGTGCTGTATAAGCAGTACCGGTAAAAATACTGAAGCAGTTTCTGTTTTGCATATCTTCTATAATTCTGGTTTATTTTAGCACATTCTTGTGATGTAAACAAGAGTATGATGTTCTTTTGCTTCTTCCACCTGTTCCATACTCCAAACATCTCCAACCCATCCCATAGCTTCAACAAATCCTTACGAGCGTTTCCTCTTTCAGACTGATAACGATATCATAAAATACTCTCCGCTACGCACAATGCCCCCGAGGATGTCAAGCCATTGCTACAAACTTTTTGACCTTTTTTCCTCGATTTTTCCAATAAAACCGTTGTTTGGGAACAGAGGACGTTATATTGTTGTCACAAAATCAGCAGGGAGGATGTAACGTCATTGCTACAAGTTCAGTAGTAGTGGACGTTACATTATTGCTACAAATCAAGTCAGTGATTTCCACTCCACCTCCACTCTCCCGTCATCATACACATATATTCCCTGCACATATTCTTCCAGCATCTCTCGTGTCAGCTTCTCATAGCCTAAATACTTCAACATTTGCTCCACCGGAATATTCTTTTTCATCAGGATTTCTTTCTCGTCGTTTATCAACTCATCCAGTTCCTGTACACGTTTCTGCAGTCGTTCTCTTTCTTCTTCCAACTGCTTCTTGGCTTCCATAAACTGGTTCTGGTTCATCTGTCCCTCGTGATACTTCTCGTAGTTCTGGCGGTTCTGGATTTTTATTTGTTCTTGACACTTTTCACAATCTGCACTTTCCGTCTTATAGGCTTCTATACTGTCCTCATGCTGTTTTCTCATGGATTGCTGCATCTGTTCTTGGCTGATATTCTGACGTAAGTAAGCCTTTATTTCTGCCAGCACGATATGCTCCAGCATTTTGTTATCCGCTTTCCCGGCAAAACACGCTGTATCTTCTTTTCCTTTACTGTAAGCACAGCTATAAAGGATATGACCATGAACAGGACTGCTTGAAGTCAGACTTCTGCGACAATTCCCGCATTTTACATAGCCACCTAATAGTGTTGTTTCCCTGTCAAATTTGCTTTTCTTGGTGTATCTGATCTGCAGAGACTGTGCTTTCTCAAAGACCTCTTTTGATACGATCGGCTCGTGATGGTTTTCCATCACTTTCCACTGATTTCTCGGCACTGGTACTTCTTTCCCTGTTCCGGGATCTGGAATCTTTGTCTTTCCATAGACCATACAGCCTATATAAGTCTTATCATCCACAATCTTCCGTATCATATCACTCGTCCACTGCAATCCTCTTGATGCAGCTTTCTTGCTGTCTGATTTCTGTCGTCTGCTCATAGACTGCAAGGGAGTCAATACACCCTCTTCATTGAATAACTTACAAATCTCCATCTTGGAATATCGCTGATTGGTCAGTTCAAATACTCTGCGAATCACTTCCGCTTCGTCCTCTACAATCACCAGTTCTTTCTTATTTTCAGGATTGATTCGATACCCATACGGTGCAGAGCCACAGCAATACTCACCTTTTCCTCGTCTGGTACTGACTGCCGCTTTTACCTTTACGGACTGGTCTTTCACATAAAAATCTGCTATCAGTCCTTTAAACTGTACTTCAATATCCGAACTCTTTCCCTTATAATCTTTAGAATCATATCGGTCTGAGATAGAAATGAATCGTACTCCCAGGAATGGAAAAATCTGTTCCAGATAAGTTCCCATCTCAATATAGTTTCTGGCAAAACGTGAAAAATCTTTTACTACAATACACTGCACTTTATTCTCCCTGGCAAGTTCCAGAACCTGCTTAATTGCCGGACGTTCCATACTGGAACCAGAATATCCATCGTCGTAGAACTCCTGAAAGGGCATAGCCACCAGTTCAGGAATATTGGAAATATAATCTTTTACCAGTTTTCTCTGATTAATAATGCTGTTACTTTCTCCCTCTGAGTCATCTTCCATGGAAAGGCGGTAATATCCAATAATCAGTTTCTGATCACTCATGTTCTACCGCCCCCTTAAACCCGAAGTTGATTTCCAGTTTGCCATCACCATATAGATACATACTTTCAATCAAGCCTTCTGCAAATTCCGCATTGATTCTGGTTGTCCCATCCAGCTCCAGCAGGCTTCGTAAAAATCTGGCTTCTTCTTTCTGCTGTTTTTCCAGCTTTCGTATGGTCTGCTCTAAAGACTTCTTTCTCTCTTCGCAGAACTCTTTCCAGCTATTACGGTCATCTTTCATTTCTATATAGGCTTCTTTGGAAAGTTCCCCCTCTTTATATTGCATAAATGCCTGTGCCAGTTTTTCTGAACGTTTTTCCATATCTACATCCAGTTTTCTGATTTCTGTTTGAACTTCTTTGATTTTGGAAAGAAATACCACACTGCTTATAGCAGACATATCCTTTTTCCGTAAGCCAGATAACTGAAACTGTCTGGTCAGCTCCGAGCGGACAATTTTCTGCAATTTTTCTTCAGAGATAGATTTATGACTACATTTCCTTTCATCCCGATACTGAGCAGCGTTGCAAAAATAATACACATTGCCTCTGTATCTGCGTGTACACATTTTCCGCTTGCAGTCTCCACAATAGAATACATTATAAAATGCTCTTTCATCCTCTTCCCATCCTGCCGTAGTTTTTGTTGTTTTCTGTTGTGCTGCTTTTAACCTGACTTGTGCTTTGTCAAACAGTTCTCGGCTGATAATCGGCTCATGGGCATTTGGCGTAATAATCCACTGGCTTTCATCCAGTATATCACACCATTTTTCACCTCTTTGAAATCTGGATTCATATTTTCTCTGAACCAGATCACCATAATAATTATTTCGGTTCAACACCGCACGTATCGAAGAATTTCCCCACTGATGAAGCTTTTCTCCGTCCTTACAGTACACATGATGATATTGGTTATAGTCTGAAATACGATGTACTCCATCCTCAAACAGCCTGTCAATAATACTCTGTATACCATCTCCAGAAGCATATTCTTCAAAAATCCTACGGACAATCTTTGCAGATTCCGGTTCCACAATCAACTTATAAATCCCATTTACCTTTTCCACACGATATCCGTATGGAGCTGTAGATCCCACATATTCACCATTTTTCTGTGCAATACGTTTCGCAGCCCGTTCTTTTGCAGAAATGTCTTTCGCATAAGCATCATTCACAAGATTTTTGATATTCATGGATAATTCCTGATTCTTAGCACCAGGTGCAAATGAATCATAGTTGTCACATACAGAAATAAACCGTACTTTCATAAAAGGAAGAATCTTTTCCAGATAGTTACCAGTTTCGATGTAATTTCTTCCAAATCGTGAGAAATCCTTTACCAGAATACAGTTTATTTTACCTGCCCTGACATCATTCATCATCCGTTCAAATCCCGGTCTGTCAAAATTTGTTCCAGTTTTTCCCAGATCAGAATAAATGTCATATACAGCAATCTCATACTCTCTGTCTGGATTTTCATTGTGCTTCTGAATGAATTCTTTTATCAGCGTAACCTGTGTTTCAATAGATTCCGACTTTTTTTCATCACTGTCTACGGATAATCTGGCATAAATTGCAGCCATACATACCGGAATCCCAAGAACTTTCTTCTCTGTGTTTTTCTTATATCTTTTTGCTGTCCTTGCCATTTATCCCACCTCTTTCCTGCACTCTGTCCGGTGTTCCGCATAAAACCGTCTTATGACTTTCATTTTCTCAATCATATCCTGATAACGGATGTGAATTTTAATTTGCTTATTTTCATAAATATAGATTTTATCTACGGTCAGTGCCAGCAATGTGCGATCCAGTTCTTTGATTTCCAGTGATTTCTTCCAGTCCTCCAACTGAACAGTTGCAGACACTCCACCCTCAAACATTTGCTTTACCAGCTTTTTCTGATTTTCAATCATCTGCTCCAGTTCTTCACATTTTCTTCCGTAACTTTCCCGAAAATCATCAAACTCCTCTTTACTGATCAGTCCCTCTTTCAAGTCATCACCCAAAGATGCTTTCAGACTGTAATAGCGGTTATATTCTTCCTGTAACTTACTAATCTGTGTATCATAACCAATTACCTGATCGTAACTGACTTGCATCTCACAAAGTTCTTCCATAATCATCTGATAGTCTATAAAAAGTGCCGTATATGCCTGAATCTCTTTCAACACAATTCTTTTCAGCACCTCTTCCGGAATACTGTGTCTGGTACAATCTCCACCTTTATTCTTTGTCTGGCAGATATAAAAAGCTTTTTTCTTCCCCTTATACTGATTTACCCTGCGTATCATCGGTGTCTTGCAATCTCCACAAAACACAAATCCCGAAAAAAAGTTTGCACTGTCTGATGTTTTTGATGCTCTGCCATCATATTGAAGCAGCTTCTGCACTACGTCAAAATCATTTTGCCTGATAATTGCCGGATGCGTATTTTCTACTTTCACCCACTCTGCTTCTGGCTTATCCAAACGTTGTTTTACCTTGTAGCTGATTCGTTCCTGCTTGCCCTGTACCATGTTTCCAATATAGACTTCATTTGTCAGAATCCTTTTGATCTGCACTGCCGACCATTTCGGTGTGTCTGAGCTGTGAAATCCAGAATTATAATTCTCGCCATTTGCCTTTTTATATTCTTTTGGCGACTGCACATGACGTACATTCAGTTTTTCTGCGATTGCTCCAAGACTGAACCCATCAATTTTCCATGAAAATATTTTTCTTACAATATCTGCTGCATAAGAATCAATCACCAGACAGTTCTTATTCTCCGGATCTTTGCAGTAACCATACGGGGCAAATGCTCCAATAAATTCACCTTTTTCACGTTTGATTTTCTGATGGCTTCGCACTTTACCGGAAATGTCCCGGCAATAGCTTTCATTTACAAAATTTTTGATTGGAACTACAAATGACTTCTCTGAAAAATCTGCTGTTTTACTGTCGAACTGGTCTGTAACTGAAATAAAACGCACATTTAAAGCCGGGTAGGTCTTTTCGATCCATCGCCCGGCTTCTATATACTCTCTTCCGAATCTGGATAAGTCTTTTACAATCACACAGTTTACTTTTCCAGCTTCTATATCAGTTGTCATTCGTTTAAACTCAGGTCGGTCAAAATTTCCTCCTGAGTATCCGTCATCCACATATATATCAAAGATCTGAATATCCGGCTGGCTTTTTACAAAGCTCCGAAGTAACTCTCTCTGATTTGCAATGCTGTTGCTCTCTGACTTCGCACCTCCCTCTTCCATATCATCTTTCGATAACCGAAGATACAATGCAGCATCGTACATATCTGGCATATTCATTTGCATTTGTTCCATTTTACATCGCTCCCAACTTACTTATTCCATTGAATTTGAAGTCAGAAACCATGTATCACGTTCATTTTCCCTGACTTCACATTAACATAACATCTGTAGCTTCGCAAGATATTTTTTCAAGACTTGCATCTAATACATCAACTCCGTTCTTTTTCTTAGATAATCACTGATCGCATCTGTAGCATCCATTTCTCCTGTCATTTCCACGACTACCACATACCCTTCATTCATGTGAGCATACGGCTGATCGCCAGATTTATCCAGAAAAGTTTCCACTTTTTCAGAAATAGCTTTATCCATATCAGGAATTAAATCTTCAATGTCCTTTAACTGCTCCAGATTAACACTGGAATCTATTACTGACTGATTCACCATGATGCTCACCTCTTTTCCAACATATTCTTTGTATCAGTTGTCCTATACCTGCAATTTTCTCAATTGCATCACCTTACCTTTTCGTATTTTGTTCTCACAGTTTATCTATTGTTATAGCATTGCATATTCCGTTCGGCGTGTTGGCTTCCATTCGTATAATCTGCTGTCAGCGTTACTGCCAACCTCTATCAGAATATTTCTGAATGCTGGTAGCTTCTTCGCAAACTTACCAGCCGTTTCCGGAGTATCTTTGACGCTCGCCCGTAAAATCCTTTACAGGGTTATGGCATCTGTGGAATCAGATTATACAGCTCATGTAATTTTCAAGGTACAAAAGAGAGTTTTTTGAATATCCTTTCACTTATTACAGCCTAGAAACACCAAAATGTTGTTCTCTTCAAAAAAATCCTCTCACTAATAAAGCCTGACAGAATGATTTTACCAACCTAATTTTGCAATAATTTGCAAAATATATTTATCCTCATCTGCACATTCGCTTTCATGCGAACCTTTATTATACTGCCATTTTAATTCGCTTTCATGCGAATGTCAAGTGCTTTATTCGCTTCAATGCGAATCTTTCTGTTTACATTCCTTGTTTTTGGTAGTAAAATGGATTTATCAAAAAGAAAGTTGGAAATTTGGTATGACAATCGGTGATAAAATAAAAAAAATCCGGACATTCCGGCATATGACGCAGGCAGAACTTGGTGCTGCCCTCGGTTGGGGTGATAAAGGTGCAAACCGCCTAGCCCAATACGAAACAAATTACAGGGTTCCCCGTAAAGATCTTGTAACTGAAATGGCTAAGATTCTGGATGTAAATCCACTGGCACTACACGAACCGACTACTATGGATGCATCTGAACTTATAGAAATCCTATTCTGGATTGATGAATTTAACCCAGCAGCTATTAATCTCTTTCAGTTAGAAACCTATCCGGGTGAAAAATGCAATTCCAGTGAGGATACCGCTGTCCGTTATCATGATTCTGATAACTGGCCGGCTCATCCACCTGTTGGTATGTGGTTCAATTATGGAGTTCTCAATGATTTTATGAAAGAATGGGTTCTCAGAAAAGAAGAATTGAAATCCGGTAAAATTACCAGAGATGAGTATTTTGAGTGGAAAATTAACTGGCCACAGACCTGTGATGGGTGTGGGAAATATGAGCCGAAAAGACAATGGCGATCTGCAAATGCAGAACTTAGTGAAACTTAGCAAAACTTAAAAAGAGGGTGTAAAAATTCTTGTGTCTATGGAAAGTAAATCTTTATGATAAGAAATAGATATGTAAAATTTTGCTGTCGAATTAATGATTATGCGGCTGTCGAATATATCTTTGTACTTACAGTATTGCCATGTAGGAAAATTATATACATCATTTTCGATTTTTTTGCATGACAAGTAAGGCATCATGATTATTGCCTTTTGTGGGCTCTGCCCACACCCGACCTCTGGAATAGGATCGGAAATTTCTGGCAATAATATAAATGCCGAAGGAATAGACAGAGAGCAGGAATGAGGGGCTTAAAAGAGCTTCCCCATTCCTGCTTTTCTTTTCTCTTACAGATAAGCAGTGAGCCGTTCTCCGTAAAGGACTATCAGCTGATTCAATACCTGATCCCAGTTCCGATATCTCTGTGTCCATTTCCTGACTACGTTTTCGCTGGCAAGATACAGCATCTTTTCCAGTGC
>NZ_WQNP01000035.1:0-668 GCF_018783905.1 Ruminococcus sp. MCC718 | reverse complement strand
AACACTCCAAAAGTCTTTTCTTTATCAATGACGATTCCATTTGCTAATCTCATAATCTGAATACCCCCTTATTTACTTTCCACTGGTAACATATCGTCTGCAAGCAAGATATAATTGACAAATCCACGTTCCCCGATTTTATAACCATCGGTAGTAATTCGTGGATTGATAAGTTTTACTTTCTGCTCCGGCAAGAAATGTTTTTCGCCGGCTTTGGCAGGAAGCGTCACAACTACATCATCAGCTCTCTGCACATCGGAATACAGGTTGTAGCTTCTGTTAATGACAGCCATACGCCCGTTGATTCTCTGCTGTTCCGTAGTATTTTCTCCGGCAAACTCCAAGTTTCCAAATGTCTTTTCCATGTTTGGTACGACAAATCTTAATTCCATAATAATTGACCTCTTTTCTTTCTATTTGTAAGTTCTTTCCTGCTGTACTTTGTGGGGAGCTACACTCCCCACGCCCTTAGTGGACTTCACGCTCCCATAAATCAAAGCTTCACGGGAGCGTGAAGTTGCAAAAAGGGTGGCGACCTTGAACGCTCTACCAACCGCTACATTACCGCCTTATGATTTCTTTTTACGGCGTTTGAAGTAAAGCATACCGCCAAGCCCTACGCAGGAAAGACCGAGCATGGCAAGATAAGCATAGATATTGGTATTGTC
>NZ_WQNP01000177.1:0-224 GCF_018783905.1 Ruminococcus sp. MCC718 | reverse complement strand
ACTCCCAGAATCGATGTTTCTTTCTTTTCCTCCGGCTACTTAGATGTTTCAGTTCACCGGGTTCCCTTCCATACGTTATGAATTGGCGTATGGATGACAGAGGTCTTCTCTGCCGGGTTTCCCCATTCGGATATCTCCGGATCGATGGATATTTGCTCCTCCCCGAAGCTTTTCGCAGCTTATCACGTCCTTCATCGGCTCTTAGTGCCAAGGCATCCACCCTG
>NZ_WQNP01000176.1:0-273 GCF_018783905.1 Ruminococcus sp. MCC718 | reverse complement strand
GAAAGGTTCAGACCAGCTGCGGCTGTCTCTGCCAAAGGATCTGAAAAGCTACATGGAAGAAACATACGGGATCCATGATAAATTTCTATATCTTGAAAATAAGATTTTCAGGAACATGGATCATATAAAGCAGCTGCGGATCTATCCACCGGAAAACGGAAAATGCGACCTTATTGTTATCTATGAGATGGAAGAGCCGGAACAGCTTTCCCAGAATGGACATTATTTATCTATTGATCCTGGACTTCATAATCTGATGACCTGTTATGATTC
>NZ_WQNP01000175.1:0-449 GCF_018783905.1 Ruminococcus sp. MCC718 | reverse complement strand
TCCCGACAATGAAGTCCTTAGATGGTGTAAATAAGAAAAATGATGTAAATAATACAGCTTCTGAAGCACCTGAAAAAAATGTAAAAACTGAGTCTGAAAAGATTGATTTTTCTAAAGTAAAGATTGAGCCTTTGTTTGAGGAAATGGTAGACTTTGATACATTCAGCAAGTCAGATTTCCGTGCAGTAAAGGTTAAAGAGTGTGTTGCAGTACCGAAGTCAAAGAAACTGTTACAGTTTACTCTTGATGACGGAACAGGCACAGACAGAACCATTTTAAGCGGTATTCATAGCTTTTATGAGCCGGAGGAACTGGTTGGAAAGACTCTTATCGCTATCACAAATCTTCCACCGAGAGCGATGATGGGCATTGACTCTTGCGGTATGCTCCTCAGTGCTATTCATGAAGAAGAAGGCGAAGAAAAGCTTCATCTTCTGATGGTAGATGAC
>NZ_WQNP01000034.1:0-242 GCF_018783905.1 Ruminococcus sp. MCC718 | reverse complement strand
TTGCGATTTGGTTTTGAGTTGATAGAATATATCGCTTCACTTTATAATTGTGAGATTGAGATTATTGATAATACTGAAAAGTCCGAACAGCAGGAACTTGTTGAAGATCTGGTTCAGATAATTACTGTATTCAGTTGCAAATTACAAGGAAAACGAGCAAACAAAGCTAAGAAACTTATCCGGGAATTGATACAGGAGGAAGCAGATGGTAAAAGCCATAAAAGTAATGTTGATACCAAATA
>NZ_WQNP01000174.1:0-224 GCF_018783905.1 Ruminococcus sp. MCC718 | reverse complement strand
ACTCCCAGAATCGATGTTTCTTTCTTTTCCTCCGGCTACTTAGATGTTTCAGTTCACCGGGTTCCCTTCCATACGTTATGGATTGGCGTATGGATGACAGAGGTCTTCTCTGCCGGGTTTCCCCATTCGGATATCTCCGGATCAATGGATATTTGCTCCTCCCCGAAGCTTTTCGCAGCTTATCACGTCCTTCATCGGCTCTTAGTGCCAAGGCATCCACCCTG
>NZ_WQNP01000173.1:0-705 GCF_018783905.1 Ruminococcus sp. MCC718 | reverse complement strand
CAAACATCTGGACATGAGCTTTGATCCAGTTGTCGGTTTTCTCATTCATATATGCTTTTACAAAAGCATACTGACTGTAAGTTAATACACCTACAAATATCCATGCATCTGTGATTTCTCCGGTGTCCGGATCAATGATGTGGGCAGGGTCACCGGCCCAGTCAACTTCAATCTGTTCACCTGGTTTTCTGGGGATATGCATGGTAGCCCTGCGTTTTTCTTCATCCTTCTGGATGTAGTAGCAGAACTGAGAATACATTAGAGGCTCTTCGCTGCTCATGCGGCACTCCTCACAGTATTCTACCCAGAGAAGCTTTTTGTTTACACCATTTCGCAGAAGTTCTTTGCGAATGTAGTCAAAGTTTGGCATGCGTTTATTCGTTGCCGACTTATCCTTAGGAAACATCAGCTCCTCTAGTGCACTGTCGGTCATGTCGAAATCCAGCGGCCATGAAAGCTTGATTTCCGCTGCCTTTTTTAAAACCTTAGCGACTGTGTTTCTGGATACACCGCAACTCTGTGCGATGTTCCTCTCACTGAATCCTAAGCTTTTCAAGCGTAGGATTTCACGATACTTGGTCATAACTTACGACCTCCTTTATCTGTATTCACACCAAAGGTGTGTATTTACAGTATAAAGGAAATATATGTAATAGAGCCCAATAAGGTGGCTCTGAATTACCGGAATATATGGCTCTCATTCTC
>NZ_WQNP01000172.1:0-343 GCF_018783905.1 Ruminococcus sp. MCC718 | reverse complement strand
CTTTCTTTCGATACGTCCCCAGAGGATTGTGTCACGAAATAGACTCCGGCGTTCATGGCTCTACCAGCACGCACCAGTTTATTTGAGAGTGTTTCTCCTTGTGCCACATTTAAGAACGCCCATGCTTCGTCCAAATCCACGATTTTAAAAATGCTTCGGTCACTGTGAATAAAGTCAAGGGCAAAGGTACTGATAACAATTAAGATGGATACCGACAACAGTTCAATGGTCGTGTATTCCTCAAAGGTAGTATCCTTATCCGGCAGAACCAAATCTGCAACCTGTATGATGTTGAGCTGGTTATCCAGACTGATTGCATTTTCCACCGAACCGTCTGAGAACA
>NZ_WQNP01000033.1:0-30862 GCF_018783905.1 Ruminococcus sp. MCC718 | reverse complement strand
TTTGATACCTAATTTTCAACCTGTATAAAATTTTCAATGTTCTTCAATTTAGCCTTGACTTTTTATTTGCAGGCTTAATATTTATTTTTGACTTTCTCCCAAATTCGGGAAAAACCTATATTTGTATCAGCTAAAACGTTGATACCTGAAAAAGGGCAATCAGTGTAAAAAAAGCAAAATTTTATGTACTCTGGCAGCTATCTTTGTTATTTCTCCTGCTCCGGTAACATTTCTTTTTGCTTATTTTGCCCTAAATGCCCTTAATTCCCTGATTCATATTTAATTGTAACTGTTTATAATCTATATCTGTTTCTTCAAAAGGTATTCTTTCTTCTGGATCTACAGGACAAAAATCTTCTTCCTTAACTGCAATATCCTGATAATAGAACTCACCATTGTACTGCTTCAGAAGGAAACCTTTATCTGTCATATTCCTGAAAAAGTTGGATTTACCATGCCCCTGTCTGCCATTCTCTTTGCAGTATTCCTCATACATATGGAACACTTCACTTCGTTTCAGACGTTTCCCTTTGGCACGCACCAATGACTCATCAATAAAAGCACAGATACTATCTGACGTCCGTTGCACTTCTCTTACACATTCTTTGCTGTGTTCGCTCTCCGTGAACTTTCCCTGTTCGTACAGATTTTTCAATGCAATCATCGCCATATGAATTGCATAATCGGATTCTGCCTGTACCTTTTCCTTTAAGTGCAGATCTTTTTCACCACTTTTTACTACCCGGTTCATATCGAGAATCAGTAGTCTACGATAAAAAGCATCTGACTTGTCCTCAAGATTCTGTGGCATTTCATTGGTAGAAAAAAGCAGCTTTGCATAAGAGTGGAAATGAATTGCATCCTGTCCTTTTTTCTCATAAATCAGTGTGTCCTCACCGACTGCTTTCTTTAATACATCTGTATTCTCCATTGCCTTGCATGGAATATCCGCACAGGCATTTAATAGCTTTCCGTACATTCCAGTCGCATAGAATCGTTTATTTAAATCCTGTAAAGAAATGCTGGACATATTGTTGATTCCAACTACATGCTGAATCAGCGATACTGCCACAGACTTTCCGGTTCCACCATTTCCTTTCAGTGTAAGGAATTTCTGAAACTGCGTATCCTGTGTCATGCAGTATCCAAAATACTCCCAGAACGTCTGCTGTTCTTCTATATTTGGAAGAGAGGATGCAAGATATTTTTTGATATTTTCGCCGCCCTGCATCACCTGCTCTCTGTCTTCCGGATAATAGGGAAATGGTATCTGATTGATTGTCAGATAATCCGGATTGTGTTCCAGCATTTCACCCGTAATCGGATCATAATATCCATTTTTAAAATTAATCCACCGCACAGGCTGCTTATTTAGTTCATATGCCTCCCGGTGAACTTTCGGCTGTGTAATCAGCAGATTATAAATTCTTTTAATTACGCCACTCTGTATCTGATCTCGATAGATCAGCTTCTGTATACGGTATTTCATTCTCACCCCATTATGATCTTCCCAATAGGCACCATGTTCATAATAATAAGGTGTAATTCCTACCACAAAAAACTGAACATTCTCCACCAGATAATCTACAATCTCCATATCCCGGACGCCTTTCACATTCCCTTTTGCATCAAATAAATGAAAACGGCTCAGTTCCGGTTGTTCTTTCGGTTCTCGTTCAAACCGAAGAATATACTGTTCCAGTAGTTTCTCAACTTCTTTCTGATTATCCAATTTGCCAAGGTACTCTTTCTCTTTGAACAACTGCCAGCCTGCTTTTCCATCAAGACCAGCGTCTTTGAAAAATATCTGTAACTTATCATTCATCCACTTCACCGTACAGGCAGCCACATAATGATAGGCACTCTGACAGCTTCCAGTAAACTGAATAGACCTCATTTCCTCTATAAAGGAATCTGCACTGAAATAATATCCGTCATCTTCCTGCACCAGGCAAAGTGCCTGATAACCTGACATCACAATATTCAACGCTATATCCTGATTGTCCACCAGAAAGATATAGGTCTGTGCTGTCCCTTCTGGATTGGTTTCCATATAATGCTTCAAAAACTTCTTGTTCAAACTTATCACTTCCTTTCAGGCAAAAAGAAAGACGCAAGCCATATTTTATGACTCACGCCTTACTTCGCTCACAATATTCTATTTTTATCAGTTACCTGCCAGATTGATTACTGGCATTCCTTATACATAAATCAATTCTTTCAGGATAATCTCTTCTGCAATCGCTCTGTGCTGATTGGCTGCTCTTACCCATGTCATCTGATTTTTCTCCTTATCTGGCAGTGGTTCTTTTTCTTCCAACTGCTTCAGGAGCACTTCTTCCCGTTCTCTGGCTGCCTTGTCCACTTCCAGAAGATGCCCTCCAATGGAATCCTGTAAAAGCATCACCTGATACGTTGAATTCCGATGGTTCTTCAGATAATCTCTGCGTAAGAATCCATATTTGCCAAGTTGTTCCATCTGCTCACCGGATTTATAGGTGAGGTTCGGAATCAGGTATCCATTTACATTTGTATAAGTCAGTTTCATATCCCTATGACCTCTCTTTCGTTTAAACTGTTGTCTGTAACAGAACCAACTGTTCATGTTACGTCATTGCTACAAATCTTTCTTTCCATATCATTTTGAATCCAACCCGGGCAGATTTTCTTCAAAATCATGGTGAAAGTGCTTCGTTTCTGTGTTGGGAAAATGAACGGAAACACTTGATTTTACTGACTTTCTTCAATGTAACCTTATTATAACGTCCTCCCCATACCCCACAATCTCATTCGGATATCCCACAAGTGCTGTTAATCTCTGTGCACCTCTTTGAAGATATGCCCGGATTTTCTCTCCATAAAGAAACGGGTCATTTCCCTGTACGATGCCATACTGCATCATCAGTGCCGCTGACCCTGTCACAAACGGCGTGGCAAAAGAGGTTCCGGTCACACCTGTGTAGGAACCTCCCACAGCGGTTGTCACGATATCTACGCCAGGTGCCACGATATCCGGCTTTACTTGTGTGTTTCCTCTTGTGTAACCACGGCCGGAAAACGGAGCATATGTCATAAGGCGTGCATTGTAAGCTCCGACTGCAACCACATTCCTTGCCGTTGAAGGAATGGTCAGAGTCGTGTCAACCGTTGGCGAAAAAAAGTGCGTCAATGGATTTAAAAGAGCGGCAGACGGCATCCACAGATGATAATTTCCTTCCACGATCTTCTGCGGAATCAGACGGATCTTCCAGACGCCGTCATCGACATAAGAACCTTTTGGGATAAAATCAAAATAAATCTCCTGAGCGGTAGTGTAGGGCTTCGGCTCTCCGTAATAGATCAGAATCTCTGTATTCCCGGCCAGGATTCTCTGTGCTCCAAGACGCTCCTGAAGCGGTCCGAAGCTTTCACCATCCGGATGAATCAATATAATCTGAAACTGATCAACGTACGACTTCCAGAGCTGAATGTTCATCACCGGCTCCTGCTGCGAAATCCCGAATTCCAGGATTCTCTCTTCCTGCTGACCAAGCTTTCCTGAAATATGCCCGCCTGTGTTCCCTTCATTTCCGGTGCCCACGCAGATCACATTCTTCCACATACCGGAAATCATGTCAATGTATGTTTCCAGAAGTGAAGTCCCGTCATGTGAGCCATATAGAGATAACTTTTATTGTTTTGCAGATTCGATCAAAGTAATATCTCCGTCCCTGCATATTACATTCAGCGTTGATGTGGCGCCATCGACATTGTTTTCGTAAAGAGAGCTGTCTTCTTTGCGTTCCGATTTGCCCTGCGGCAGATTGTCTGTGATCACATCTCCATCTGTGGTTTTCAGGTGAATATTCATCTTTGCTGCATTGCCGTTTTCCATTTGTATGAAAACATCTCCGTCTGAATTGTTTATTTCCAGATTACCGCTGAAGCTGCTGTGATTTGTCTTCAGATCGCCATCGGCAAGTGTAATGACTCCATCTGCAAATTTTCCCTGATCCAGTATCATATCTCCATCCAAAAAGTTTGCTGTCATATTTTTGCATGAGAACTGTTCTGCAGTCAGATCTCCATCGGCAAGCTGAATCCTGGCTTCGGAAAACCGTGCATCCTGCGGTACATAGAGAATCACTGTATTGATTTCTTCCTGTTTCTGCGTCTCGGTATGATGCAGCAGATTTCCAAGATCATAACTTATATAATAACTTCCTTTTCCGCCGGAAGTTTCCTGAAGCGTAAGCTCACCATCTTTGTTTTCCCATGTCAGTGGATTTTCATTACCGCCTTTTTCCATTCGATATTCCATGTAATAGCAGTCATCACCTGATTTTCTGATATCCAGGTCAAAATTTTGAAAATCTACATTCAGTTTTGTAAAAGCATTTATCTGCTGCTTTTCCATAACCTCAAGATTTTTCCTTGCAGAATCTGTTCCACCGGATACATATACATGTCCGGAACTATCGTTGAAATCCTTTCCACCTGCAAAATATCCTGCTGTTGAAAGAACCATTCCCACCACACAGAGCGTTAGAGCTGTTATCATTGCTGTTTTTGCAGTCTTATTCATTCTTATGCACCTTCTTTCTTACAAGTCTGTTGACCAGACGTCCGATCCCATTTGCACACCATTTGCAGATATATACAGTCAAAAGACCTGCGAGGATTCCAATTCCCGTCATCAGGAATCCACCTCCGACCATCATACAGGCTGCTGCAGCAGATTTCAGGATCAAAGAGCCCCCAACCCCGATGGTCACAATACCTCCGGCTATCGCCGCAATGCCGGTAATACCAATCGAAAAAATCACTGCCGCAACAGTGAGGATCACCGCACACAGCACTGCAAAAACAAATGCCAGAAGTGCCAGGCTGACCGGTGATGCACATAGAACCAGGAATACAAGAAGAATGATCTTGCCCGGAGAACGTCTCTTTCCTTTTAAGACCGGTGCTTTCTCTTCCACAATATCCTGATCCTTTTCTACGCTCTCCTGCAAAAGATTGAGAAACAGTTCTCTTGCTGCCTCTTTTGGTTCACCAAGTTCTCTCATAACCTGTTGTTCCTTCTCAGGACCTGCCTCTTCAAAATATTCCGAAAAGTACTCTATGGCATTGTCAAAATCTTCTTGCGGAAGCCGCTTCAGATATTTCTTCAGCTCTTCCATATATTCTTGTCTCGTCATTTTTTCACTCTCCCTTCCACAATATCATCTACAGTATTGCGATATTCCCGCCATTCTTTCCTCAGATATGCCAGCTGCCTGCGTCCCTCTTCCGTGATGGAATAATACTTTCGTTTCCGCCCCTGGAATTCCTCGGAATAAGTAGTCAGATATCCGCCCGTCTCCAGCTTTCTCAAAATAGGATACAGCGTCGATTCCTTGATCGCCGCAACCAGCTTCACCGTCTGGCTGATCTCATAACCGTAGGAATCCTGCTGTTCCACGACCGAAAGGATCAGACATTCCGTCAGAACAGCTGACACCGGATAATAGTACATATACTCACCCCTTTTGTATATATAAAATTTTTATATATAATTATTTTATATATATGTTACCATACTTTTACCATTTGTCAATAACTGTTTTTCAGGAATTTCTGTTTTTAAATCTCTGCCGTTTTTCCTGTACCCTTGCAAATAATTCTTTTGAAATGATCGCCTCGTGCATTCCTTCCACCACATAACGTTCTTCCATCGGAATGTTTCTGCATTTTTCAATTTTATAAGATATTTTCTCTGTTTTATGTTGAACCATTGCACCCGTATATACCTGATTTTTCAAAATGTTATAAATCGTTGGTGCATTCCATTTCTGCACCTGATTTTTTCCCTGACGGTTTACATAACTTAATTTCTGGATTTTTCTTTTATACTCGGTCGGCGGCAAAATCTGCTGTCTGTTCAACCGTTCTGCTATCTTTTGTACGGAAACGCCTTCCAGATAAAGAGTATAGATGTTACGCACTGTTTCCGCTGCTGCCTCATCAATCAGAAAGCGATGACGGTCAGTCGGGTCTTTTCGATAGCCATAAGGTGCAAAACCGGACATATATTTCCCCTGCTTTTTCTGTACCTGGAAAGTTCCCCGTATCTTCTTTGAAATATCTCTGCTGTACATATCATTGAGCAGTGCCTTGAACTGAGCCAGCTCTTCATTGCTGTGACAAAGCGAATCCACACCATCTAAAATCGCAACATAACGGATGCCAAGTGACGGAAACACACGCTCAATATAATTCCCTGTTTCAATATGCTCACGCCCAAGTCTTGAAATATCTTTTGTGATCACTCCCTGAATCTCTCCTTTGTAAATATCCGCCATCATCTGCTGAAACTGTGGGCGGTTCGAAAAATAAAGCCCGGAATATCCGTCGTCAATATACATCCTGACGAGCTTCATATCCCCGGCTTTATCCACATATTCTGAAATCAGACGTATCTGATTTTCAATACTTTCACTTATTCTGTTTTCTCCGTCTTCTTTGGACAGACGACAATATCCTGCCATGCGGTACATATCCTTCGACCTCCGAAAAACGCTGTCTCTGCTATAAATATGCGATACCGCACTGAAAAGATGCCCTACGATGCCATACATTTGTATCGGAAATCTTTATTTATTACAGTAAACGATAAAGTATCTGTGCTGCTTTTTCGATATTGGTCAGATCCACCGAAGAATAATTGATCACGTACGTGTTTTCAAAATTCCCATCTTTTTCACCATCAAAATAGTGGGACAGCGGTGCCAGTTTGATGCCTTTTCCTTTGGCTTCCGTTACGATTTCTCCCTCACTTTTTTCTGTATGGATTTGCATCAGAAAATGCACACCCGCCCCTTCTTCCCGGATGGTGACATATTTTCCAAGCGGCTCTTTCTGAAATACTTGCAGAATCGCATCTCTCTTTGTCTGATAGTAGTTCCTGAGCCGGTTGATATGCTTTTCAAAACTGCCGTTTTCCATAAATTTTGCCAGGGTATACTGCTCAAAGTTGGAAACAGTACAGGAATAAAAAGAAAGCTTCTGATAGAAGATTTCCGTCAGCGTCGGCGGCAGCACCATATAGCTGATACGCACGGTTGATGCCAGCGTTTTCGTAAACGTATTCATATAGATAACACGATCTGACACATCAATACTCTGCAGCGTCGGAAATGGTTTCCCGGTCAGCCGCAGTTCGCTGTCATAATCATCTTCAATGATATAGTGATCCGGCGATTTGGCTGCCCAGCCAAGCAACTCGTAACGCCTGCTGACCGGCATCACGATCCCGGTCGGAAAATGATGGGAGGGCGAGGTATGAATGACATCCACGCATTTTTCTTCCAGTTCCCGAACAGAAATACCATCTTTATCCAGCGAGATTTTTGCATACTCTACCTTCATATTTTCATAAATCCTGGCAATTTTATGATAGCCCGGATTCTCTACTCCATAGATCCGGTGATTTCCAAGAAGCTGTATCAGAAGTCCATGCAGATATTCTGTCCCCGCTCCGATGATGATCTGTTCCGGCTCGACCTGCATGGCACGGAACTCCTTTAAATACCGGGCAATCGCCTGTCGCAGCTCCAGGATCCCCCCGCAGGGCGGATTGATCATCAGCTGCTTCTGATTGTCATTTAAAACTTCCCGCACCGTCTTTGACCAGATGGTAAACGGAAAGATCTCGCTGTCCGTCTGATTGCTGGAAAAATCTGCAAAATAAGAAGTCGCTCCCCCTGTCAGCGTCAGCTGTTCCTTTCTGACCTTCTTCTTTTCCATGGTCGCACTGCTCAGATCTGAGACATAAAATCCCCGCTTTGGCATGGAATAAATATAACCTTCTGCTAATAATTGTCCATAGGCATTTTCCACTGTGATCACGCTTATGCCCAGATTTTTTGCAAAAGTACGCTTTGACGGCAGCTTCTCCCCTGCCTTAATCTTCCCTTGTGTTATGTCGTTTCGAATGCATTTATATAAATATTCATACATCGAATCTGACCCTATATTTGTAAAACTGTATGTCAGCATCTGATTATTTTCTCCAATCTGACCTTACTGAATATATCTTTTTTGGCAATTTTATAATAGTCACTTTTCCATTATAATTCAAAACCAGTAAAAAGTAAAGATTGCAAAAAACAAAGCAGGAGGTTTAAACATGAATACAACAAATGAAAGATATAAATTGAACAAAGAACTGGCACAGATGTTAAAAGGCGGCGTTATTATGGACGTCACCACACCGGAACAGGCAAAGATCGCCGAAGCTGCAGGTGCATGTGCAGTCATGGCTCTGGAGCGTATCCCGGCTGATATCCGTGCAGCGGGCGGCGTCTCCCGTATGAGCGACCCGAAAATGATCCAGGGCATCCAGAATGCTGTTTCTATCCCGGTTATGGCAAAATGCCGTATCGGACATTTCGTGGAGGCTCAGGTTCTCGAAGCGATCGAAATCGACTACATTGATGAGAGTGAAGTACTCTCCCCTGCCGATGATGTTTATCATATCAACAAACGCAACTTCCGTGTTCCGTTTGTCTGTGGTGCAAAAGACCTCGGAGAAGCTTTAAGACGTATCAACGAAGGTGCTTCCATGATCCGTACCAAAGGGGAACCGGGAACCGGGGATATCGTGCAGGCCGTACGCCACATGAGAAAAATGAACAGTGAAATTGCAAAGCTGACCAGTATGCGTGAAGATGAACTGTTTGAAGCTGCAAAAACACTGCAGGTTCCTTATGAACTGGTTGCCTATGTACATGACAACGGCAGACTTCCGGTTGTAAACTTCGCAGCCGGCGGTGTCGCTACTCCTGCCGACGCAGCCCTGATGATGCAGCTCGGTGCAGAAGGTGTCTTTGTAGGTTCCGGTATCTTCAAATCCGGAAATCCGGAAAAAAGAGCTGCTGCGATCGTAAAAGCAGTTACTAATTATACTGATGCAAAACTGATCGCCAAACTTTCCGAAGACCTCGGGGAAGCTATGGTCGGCATCAATGAACAGGAAATCGCCTTACTGATGGCAGAAAGAGGAAAATAATGACCGTTGCAGTTTTGGCACTCCAGGGTGCTTTCGCAGAACATGAAAATGTATTGAAACGTCTCGGTGTCGACTGTATCGAGCTTCGCCAGGCAAAAGACCTGGAAACACCTTATGACGGCATCATTCTTCCCGGCGGCGAGAGCACCGTCCAGGGAAAGCTTTTAAAAGAACTGGGCATGTTTGATACGATAAAAGAACAGATAGAAAACGGCATTCCGGTCCTTGCAACCTGTGCCGGGCTGATTTTGCTTGCCTCAGAGGTGGACGGCCAGGAAGGATGTCACTTTGGAACAATCCCGATGTGCGTCCGCCGCAATGCCTATGGCAGACAGCTCGGAAGCTTCCGCACCGTCGCTGAATTAAAAGGCGTTGGAGAAGTCCCGATGACCTTCATCCGTGCACCATATGTCGCAGAGACAGGAGATGGCGTGGAAGTCCTTGCCACGATCGATGGGAAAATTGTCGGTGTGCAGTATAAAAATCAAATGGCATTTGCATTTCACCCGGAACTGGATAACGATACCAGGATTCATGAGAAGTTTGCAGCGATGGTTCGAGACAAATAAAAAATTTACGGAGGTTTGTATAAATGTGCAAATGAACGAATTCCCCGAAGGCACGCTCTCGCTACCTCACATTGGCAGCGGTACGTAAGCAACCAAAATACGGTTGCTAAGTACCGGCCATGTTCGAGTACCTTCTCTGGAATTGTTCATTTTGCACATTGCTAAAAGCTCCTAGCTTGCCGGGGGGCGCTTAAGCGGAACAGTCCTTTCAGGCCAAATTACAAAACACGAAAAAACAGAGATACTGTAACGGTAGTAAATTTCCGTCACGGTGCCTCTGCTTTTTTACTATCTTGATGCGGAACGTTTTGATTCTAAAAACTTTCTGCGTGCGCCAGCGTGGCAAAAGGCTGTTTCATGCCAGCGTGTAAAATATGATATGAAGTGTTTTTAAAAACTATGGCCGTTCAAAAACGTACAGCAATGTGCAAAATGAACAATTCCCAAGAAGGCACTTTTACGTGCCCTTCGGGGAATTCGTTCATTTGCACATGCAATACTATTCTTTTGCAAACACTATTTTAAAATGTGCGGCATTTCAGTTCTTTACACCTGCCGGGAAACCAACGGTCAATTTTTATTTTCTCGAAAGAACGTAACCTGCTCTTGCGTATAACCGCACTCTTTTCGCTTTGATCTTATGACCTCTTTCATCTGCATAGTCTTTTCTCCGTTTCAGATTCGAAAGCTTTCGTTACTTGTATTGTAACAGACAGATTCTGCCATTTTCATTAAATTGTTGTTAAGCTGCAGGATTGTTTTTTAACTTCTGTTTAATCCAAGAATGCCTCTGGTATATGGCACATGCGAGCCATATACATTTCCAAAGCTCAGGTTGATCGCAACAGGCTTCCCAAGTTCCATCGCTTTTCTGATCACGTAGTCCAGTGCCAGCATCAGTTCTACGGTTCCGGCAAACTCTGAACCGGCTGTTCCGATTTTCACGACCAGAATATCGCTCTTCGATGCCACACCACGATACTGTCCGCCGGATGCCTGACCATTTCCGGCTGCGATACCGAGTACTTCCGTTCCGTGTCCGCTCAGATCTCTGGATGGAACGATGCGATATCCTGCTTCTCTGCTTCCGGCAGCAAGTGCCTCATTGATCTGCTCTTTTGTATATTCCACACCCCGGATTTCTTCGCCGGTTCCTTCTTTGATTTTTCCTGTGTCTTCTGTGTCTTCTGTCCCTTCTTCCGATATATTTTCTCCTTTGCTTGTTATATCTGTCTCCATTGCATCATTTCTTTTTGGTCTTTGAATTGTCTGATCCCAAAGTGACATGATTCTGGTTGTACCATCCTCATTTCGGAAATCCGGATGAAAATAGTCTACGCCGGAATCGATCACCGCCACCAAAACGCCCTGGCCTCTCAGATCAAATGCCCCGGTCTGAAGTGGATTGATACAGGAGGCACTTCTGCCCTGTGCTGCTGAAAAAAACAGTCTTTTCGGCTTTTCGATGTATTCGACTTCCGGCTGCGAGGAAATCCAGTCAATCTCGCTCTCTTCTGCCGTAATGATCGCATAGCCGCCGGATAACAGGATAATCTCTTTTGTCCGCTCCCCAACCCCGGAAAGATCACCGTGATATCGCACGATCAGCTCCCAAATCCGATTCTGCCTGTCATACCCGAAATTCATGTTTAAAGATTTTTCCCGTTCTGCATCTGTAGCATCCAGTGCAAGATTTAGAAGATTTTCAAGCTTCTGATCATTCATAAAATGCTGCTTTCTGTATTTTGTTTCTATACTATGTTGCAAAGTAAAAATTTGTATCTGTTTTTCTATACAGTCGTTGGAATCTTATTGCTTATGTTGACTTTAATTATCTTTTTTAAAACATATTGAAATAATGAGAGCTATGTGGTAATATATTTTCAAAGCATATTTCTTAACGTTCTTGGCATCCTGCCATCTATATTTTCTAATTCACACTTCAGAAATTCATGCTTTTCAATCAAACAAATCAATTTAAAAAGCAGGAGTTTCAAACTGTGAAAAAGAGTATAAACCGTATGGCTGTCGCATTTTGGTACACTCCTGCATAAGGAGGTACTGCCTATGGCTCAAAAAGAACAAGCAACTGCAAATCGTAATTACAAGGATACGGTATTTCGTATGCTGTTTTCTGACCGTCAAAATTTATTGTCGCTTTATAATGCAGTTAGCGGTTCACATTACGATGACCCTGAAATGCTTGAGATTGTCACATTGGAGAATGCTATTTATATGGGAATGAAAAATGATCTGGCTTTCATTATTGGTACTGACTTGTTTCTATATGAACATCAGTCTACTTATAACCCAAATATGCCGCTGCGGGATTTATTCTATATTTCCAGCGAATATCAGAAGTTAGTCGATCATAAATCGCTTTACTCTTCCACACTGCTGAAAATCCCGGCACCACAGTTTATTGTATTTTATAATGGAACTGAAAAAAAGAAAGACCATTGGTTAAACCATTTGTCAGAATCTTTCGAAAATCTGTCCGGCGAACCGAAACTGGAGCTGGAAGTGCTGACAATAAACATCAATGAAGGGCTTAATAAAGAGCTGATGGAACAATGCCAGACTTTAAGAGAATATGCGCAGTATGTACACTGTGTCCGTAAGTATGCGAAGGAATTGGATTTGAACGAAGCAGTTAAGCTGGCGGTTGATGAATGTATCCGTAACGACATTCTTTCCGAATTTCTTCGTGCAAATAAATCGGAGGTGATCTCGATGAGTATATTCGAATACGACAAAGAAGAGGAAGAACGCAAATTACGAAAAACCGAGTATGAAGCTGGTGTGGCTGCTGGATTCAGCGATGGATTTAATAACGGATTTAATAGCGGCATTGATACTGCAAAAAAGGATGCTGCTATTGCTTTTGCAGAACTTCACGTTCCGGTTGAGCAAATTGCTTCGGCACTGCAAGTAAATGTCGAAATCGCAAAACAATGGATTGGCAATAAGTAGCAAAATAAAAATTGACCGAGCTCTTTAGAGCGAGGGATGCTTCTTATCCGAAGGGCAAAAAGATGGGCATTAAGAAAACTTATATGTAAAATATGACGCTATGATGATTCGAAAACAATCTCCTGACACGCTGCATTTCCTGTTCGGATTCATCATGGCTGTATTATTTTACACACTATTTTTGACGATACCCCGACAAACCCAATTGAAAGTGTGAACTCCAGTTTTCGGAAGGTTACCAAAAAGGGGGCCTTCCCGAGTGAAAAGCTGATTATCACAAGAATCTCCGCCGTATCAGCACCACTGCCACATCGTTCACATTTGTCCCGGTTGCTCCGGTAATGATCAGTCCTCCTGTCTTTTTCAGTGCATGGTAGGCATCATTTTCTTTCAGCACTTCATAAACGTCCATTCCTTCCAGCTGCAGTTTTCTTTTTGTATTTTCATCGCAATAGCCACCGGCTGCATCGGTCGGTCCGTCGGTTCCGTCGCTTCCGACGCTGAAAATGGCAGTATTTCTGCATGCAGCCAGTCCTTCTGCCGCCGCAAGTGCCAGCTCCTGGTTGCGTCCGCCGAGTCCTTTTCCTGTCACGTGGACGATCGTCTCGCCTCCCGCGATAAAAGCAAGGCTTTTGTCTGTATTTTGATGTGTTTTTGCGATCGCTGCTAAAAATGCTCCTGCTTCTTTTGCCTCACACTGCAGGGCATCTGTGAGGATCATGCTTTCGTAGCCAAGTTTTTCGCAGGCTTCTTTTGCTGCCAGGCACAGATTTCTGACGCTTCCGGTGATCCTGGTTTCCACATTTGTTACTGCTTTTGGTGTTTTCATCTCCAGTAATGTTCTTGCCTTCTCGCTGAGTTTTAAGTGATATTTTTCAGCGATTGCGATTGCATCGGATGCGGTCGAAGAGTCTGGATATGCCGGTCCGGATGCGATCATATCAAGCGGATCTCCGACGATATCGCTCAGTACAATCGCAAATATGGCTGCCGGTTCACAGAGTCCGGCAAATTTTCCGCCTTTGACTGCGGACAGTCTTTTCCGTATGGTGTTCATTTCTACAATATCTGCCCCGCATGCAAGCAGCTGCTTTGTTATATCCGATAATTCTTCTGTACTTATCAATGGTTTTTCAAAAAGGGCGGAGCCGCCTCCGGAAAGCAGAAATAGTACCTGATCGTCTGCCTGCAATTCTTCTGTCAGCTCGATCACTTTCTGTGTGGCCGCAAAGGTATTTGTATCCGGAACCGGATGTCCTGCTTCAAAACATTCGATCCCCGGAATGTCTCCCTGAATATGTCCGTATTTCGTGATCACAATCCCTTTCTCAATCTGTCCATTCAGGATGTTTGCGGCTGCATTTGCCATCTGCCAGGCTGCTTTTCCAACCGCCACAAGGTAAAGTTTTCCTTTTACCGGTTTTCTGTTTTTCAGTGCCTGTTTCACTGCCTCATCCGGCAGTACTTTTGTGATCGCTTCTTTTATGATTTTATCTGCTTCTTCTCGTAGTGTCATATTATCCTCTCCCCATAAATTTGACTCAAACACACCTGTTTGTTGCCTGCTTCTTTTTAAGTCGAACGCAAATGAGATCTGGCATGCAATTCTGGTCAACTCTGCTGACATTTACCTGACAGAATCGCTATAAAAAGTTTTCTTCAGCTAAGATACAAAAACGACAGAGAAAGTTTCCTCTCCCTGCCGCATTCTTGCTTTATTTATGCAAGTATCTCACATCTGCTCCTGATACTTGCTGCATTGCTGGACGCTTATTCAAAAATATCTTCGCCAAATCTTACTTTTGCGTATGCCTTGATTGCTTCTACGCATTTGTCAAATCCAAGCTTGCTGCTGTCCAGACACAGATCGTAATTTCTCGCATCGTTCCAGGTGCGTCCGGTATAATAATGATAGAAATCACCTCGATACTTGTCTGTCTTTGCTATAAATCTTTCCATCTCTTTTTCCGTCATGGAGTTGCGTTCCATACCACGTGCCAGGCAGTAATCCTGCGGTGCATGGATAAAGACGCTCATCACATCCGGGCGGTCTTTGAGAACAAAGTCTGCACAGCGTCCGATAAATACACAGGACTCTTTCTCTGCCAGTTCTTTGATCACTTTTGCCTGATAATTAAAGAGATTGTCTGCGGAGACAAATCCGCCATGATCCGGCTGGATCAGCCCGCCTTTGTAGATTCTTGTGGAATTTCCAAAGAGCGGATTATTGCGAAGTTTTTCATCTGCCTGATTGAACAGCTCTTCTTTGATTCCGCTGTCATCGGATGCCATACGCAGAATTTCTCTGTTATAACAGTTTACACCCAGATTTTCTGCCAGCATCTGACCGATGGTTTTTCCACCGCTTCCATACTGTCTTGCGATCGTAACGATCAGTTTTCCCATAGCACAAACCCCCTTTTATTCTCCAAGGTATGCTTTCTTGACAGACTCGTCATTTAACAGCTTGTCTGCATCACCCTGTAAGATAATTTTGCCTGTTTCCAGGACATATGCTCTGTCTGCGATGGAGAGTGCTTTCTTTGCATTCTGCTCTACCAGAAGTACGGTCGTGCCGGCTGCACTGACTTTCTTGATAATTTCGAAAATCTCATTTACAAAAATCGGTGAAAGTCCCATAGACGGTTCATCCATAAGGATGATCTTCGGATGAGACATCAGTGCACGTCCCATTGCAAGCATCTGCTGTTCACCACCGGAAAGCGTACCTGCCATCTGGTTCTTACGTTCTTCCAGACGCGGGAAATGCTCATATACCATATCAAGTGTCTGCCTGATCTCGTCTTTGTCTTTTCGTGTATAAGCACCCATTTTCAGGTTCTGATAAACACTAAGTTGTGCAAATACGCGTCGTCCTTCCGGAACGTGTGCCATTCCCATAGAAACGATCTTGTGAGCCGGCACTTTTGTAATATCTTTTCCTTCGAAGAAAATATGGCCTGATTTCACCGGTGTCAGCCCTGTGACTGCATGAAGTGTTGTAGTCTTTCCGGCTCCGTTGGCACCGATCAGTGCGATGACTTCTCCCTGATTTACTTCAAAGGAAATCCCCTTGATCGCCTGAATCATACCGTAGTATACATTCAGATCTTTTACCTCAAGCATTGCCATAAGTCCATTTCCTCCTATTCTCCCAGATATGCTGTGATAACCTGCGGATCATTCAGTACTTCCGCAGTCGGTCCCTGTGCCAGTACTTTTCCGAAATTCAGTACGGTCAGCTCTTCACAGATACCGGAAACCAGTTTCATGTCGTGTTCGATCAGAAGGATTGTCATATTAAAATGATCACGCACAAAGCTGATCGTTTCCATCAGTTCTTTTGTCTCGTTCGGATTCATGCCGGCTGCCGGCTCATCCAGAAGCAGAAGCTTCGGATCAGTTGCAAGTGCTCTGGCGATCTCCAGTTTTCTCTGCTGTCCATATGGCAGATTAGAGGCCAGATACTCGGCATCCTTCTCAAGGTCGAACACTTTCAAAAGCTCCATCGCACGTTCATTCATCTCTTTTTCCACCTTACGGTAACGCGGCAGACGCAGAATCCCTTCGAGCGTATTGTAGTGATGATGATTGTGCAGTCCTACTTTTACATTGTCCAGTACGGACATCTGTGAGAACAGGCGGATATTCTGGAAAGTACGGGCGATACCTGCTTTGTTGATATCAATGGTCTTCTTTCCGGTAATGTCCTGTCCATCTAATTTTACAATACCTTCATCCGGTTTGTAAACACCTGTCAGCAAGTTAAATATGGTTGTTTTTCCGGCACCGTTCGGTCCGATCAGGCCATAGAGCTGACCTTTCCCGATATTCATATCAAATTCGGATACGGCACGCAGTCCTCCGAATGAAATGCTCAGATTCTTTACCTCTAACATGTTCTCCATATTATTTCGCCTCCTTTGCTTCTTTTCTCTTTGCAAGCAGACGCTTCGGTGAATAACGTTCTCTCATTTCCAGTGCTTTCGGGCTCCAGTTCAGAAGCATCATCACGATCAGGACGATTGCATAGATCAGCATACGGTAGTCATTCAGTCCGCGCAGAAGCTCCGGAAGCAGTGTCAGTACAACGGCTGCGATCATAGAACCTCTTGTGCTTCCGATACCGCCAAGTACAACAAATACCAGGATCATGATCGACTGGTTATAACCAAAGTTTTTCGGCAGTGCAGTCAGGGTAGCCAGGTTATGTGCATACAGAACACCGGCAACTCCGGCAAGGGCTGCTGAAATAATAAATGCCATCAGTTTGTATTTTGTAATATTGATACCGACAGACTCAGCTGCGATACGGTTGTCACGGATAGACATGATCGCACGTCCGTCTCTGGAATTGATCAGATGCAGTACGATAACCAGTGTGATCAGTACCAGGATCACGCCGATGGTAAACGTAGAATCATTTGGCGTTCCGGTGATTCCCTGCGGTCCGTTAATGATAACATCTCCTCCGTCCATGTTCAGCGACATGGCATCCTTCATAGAAAAATGGAAACCATTTGCATCTTTTCCGATAAAGAATACGTTGATCAGGTTCTTGATGATCTCACCAAATGCCAGGGTAACGATCGCCAGGTAGTCACCTTTCAGTCGCAGTACCGGGATTCCAATAATCAGTCCGAACAGAGCCGCAACAGCAGCTCCAATCAGCAGTGCCAGAAAGAAACGAAGTCCATCCGGCATCATTCCTGCGGTGCATTTTGAGAAGAATGCACTGGAGAATGCACCCACACACATAAATCCTGCATGTCCAAGACTCAGCTCACCTAAAATACCTACCACAAGATTCAAAGATACAGCCAGAATCACATAAACACAGAGTGGAACTAAAAGTCCCTTCATCAGACTGGAGATCTGACCTCCTGCCAGCATTGCTTCTACGATGATATAAGCGAGGATGACGATTCCGTATGTGATCAGATTGTTTTTTGTCGTTTTGTTTAATTTTAATTTTTTCATCGCTGCCACCTACACTTTCTCCTGAATCTGCTTTCCAAGCAATCCGCTTGGTTTTACCAGAAGTACAACGATCAGAACTCCGAATACGATCGCATCTGCCATCTGAGAGGAAATATATGCTTTGCCGAGAATTTCAATAATACCAAGCAAAATACCTCCGATCAATGCTCCCGGAATCGATCCGATACCACCAAATACAGCGGCTACGAATGCTTTGATACCAGGCATGGCTCCGGTGTACGGTGTCAGGGAAGGATAAGCAGAACACAGCAGAACCGCTGCGATTGCTGCCAGTGCGGAACCGATCGCAAAGGTAAGGGCAATTGTTCCATTTACATTGATGCCCATCAGCTGTGCAGCACCCCGGTCTTCCGAAACTGCCAGCATTGCCTGACCTGCTTTTGTTTTGTTGATGAACAGTGTCAGACCGATCATGATGATCATGCATGCAAGAACGGTAACGATCGTCTCACCGGAGATCGTCAGTTTTCCGTCTGCCAGCACAACTGCCGGAACTGTTACGACAGATGTAAAAGATTTTGTATCTGCACCGAACATCAGAAGTGCGAGGTTCTGAAGCAGATAGCTGACACCGATTGCTGTGATCAGAACAGCCAGCGGTGAAGATGCATTTCGAAGCGGACGGTAAGCAACACGCTCAATAACCAGTCCGAGAATCGTACAGATGACAACCGATAATATAACTGCCAGAATTGGATTCACGCCTAAAGAATTCATGGAGATAAAAGCTGCATAACCGCCTACCATGATGATATCACCATGTGCAAAATTCAGCATCTTTGCGATACCGTATACCATTGTATAGCCAAGTGCTATGATTGCATAGACACTTCCAAGGCTGATACCGTTGATCAGATAAGAAATAAAACTCATACGCACACCCCTTGTCGTATTTTTAATATAACCATCGTTTTCTTAAAAATAAGAATACCACACAGATATCAAAAACAGACTTTACAAGTCTACCTTTGATATCTGTGTATGGCTGTTTTCTGTGTTTGCCTACTTATTCAATAGGATTCGCTTATAACAGGAAAAAGGGCTGCCCATGGCAGCCCTCCTCTGGGCTTCCTTACCGAACTGTAAGTGCCTCTTCATTTTTTATTATGATGATGTTGGGGGCAAAAATCCCCTCCTGAGATGCCTGTGGATGTTCCGTGCTTCGCACTCCCACAATCGACACCGGCATCATTACATTGCTGTGTAAGCACCATCTTTGATCACGACAGCTTTTGGTGCCTTGTCCGGCTCACCGTCTGCTGTCCAGGTCATACCTTCACCGGTCAGACCATCGTAGCTGATCTCTGTCATGGCAGTTTTCATTGCATCACAGATGTCGCTTACGCTCATATCAGCTGTCACACCTGCTTTTTCTGCTGCTGCTTTCATGATATAGATTGCATCGTAAGTATCCGCTGCGAACTGGTTCGGTGTATCGCCGTAAGCTTCTTTGTAAGCAGAAACAAATGCCTGTGTCTTTTCATCATCTGCATCAGCTGCAAACGGTGTCAGAAGCATAACGCCATCAGCCAGTTTTGTATCGAAGTTCTTAACTGCCAGCAGACCATCCAGACCGTCACATCCGAAGAATGTCGGAGCATAACCCATGGAGTTTGCCTGTGTCAGGATCAGAGAAGCTTCTGTATAGTAGATCGGCAGGAATACCATGTCAGCACCTGCATCCTTTGCTTTCTGCAGCTGTACTGAGAAGTCTGTCTTGCTGTCTTCGGTAAATGCTTCAGCAGAAACAACTTCGAAGTCCTGATTTTTTGCCTCTTCTGCAAATTTCTGATAAATACCGGAAGAATATACATCAGAGCTGTTGTAGATAACGGCTACTTTTGATGCCAGCTTATTCTCACCGATGTATTTTGCAGATGCAGTACCCTGACCCGGGTCAGAAAAGCATACACGGAACGCATTGTCATATTTAATAGATTCAACAGCGGAACCTGACGGTGTCAGCTGGAACATATTGTCTTCATGTGTTTTTTCAACAACTGCTGTACAAGGTGTGGATGTAACAGTACCCATCAGCATCTGCATACCCCAGTCTTTCAGGGAGTTGTAAGCGTTTACAGATTTTTCTGCATCATGCTCATCATCTTCAAATTTAAATTCAACCTGCATGCCATTGATACCGCCTGCTTCGTTGATCTCTTTTACTGCCAGCTCTGCTGCATTTTTAACAGCCAGTCCATATACGGCTGCTCCTCCGGTGATCGGTCCGATTCCGCCAATCTTCAGTGTATCACCTGCTGTTGCTGAATCAGCAGTTGTGTCTGTGCTTGCTGTGTTGTCAGATTTACTTCCACATCCTGCCAAAGAAGCAGCTACCATAGAGACTGCTGCAACGGTAGCAAAAAATCTTGTGAATTTTTTCATAATATTTTTCCTCCTTCTAAAACTTCACTTTACAGATTTTTTATCTTTATTATATTTTAATAAAAAATCTTGTGTTCTATAATACCGCCGGGTTTTGTGCTTGTCAATTATTTTTTATGTTTTTACCTCGTTTGTACGAGATTCCGTAAATTTTTCGGTCGGTTTCTTTGACTTTTCCTGAATATTTCCAAAAATATTCTAAAAAAGTAATGGATGAAACAGAGAGAATTATTTTTAGAATTTCCCGCGATTCATAATAGTTTTTTTTCAGGAAATGTAGTAAAATAGAAAGGAATGCCAAAAAGAAGCTGAAAGGAGCTTAACTTGTGAAAAATTTAATTGTAGGACAGTCCGGCGGACCGACCGCCGTTATCAACAGCAGTCTTTACGGTGTGATCCGTGAAGGTTTTAACCGCAGCGAAGAGATTGAACATGTCTACGGCATGATCAACGGCATCCAGGGATTTTTAGACGGACGCTTTATGGATATGAAAGAACTGGATAACGATACACTGGAAGCTCTGCGTACAACTCCAGGGGCTTACCTTGGTTCCTGCCGTTTCAAACTTCCGGATGATTTAAATGATGCGATCTATCCTCTGCTGTTTCAGAAATTTGAAGAGATGAACATCGGTTACTTCTTTTATATAGGAGGAAACGATTCTATGGATACGGTCAGCAAGCTTTCCCGCTATGCTGCTGCCCACAACATTGATGTACGTATCATGGGTATTCCGAAAACGATCGACAACGACCTGATCCTCACCGACCACACACCGGGATTCGGCAGTGCCGCAAAATATGTGGCTGCTTCCGTCTGTGAAATCGGACTGGACGCTTCTGTTTATAATACAAAATCTGTTACCATCATTGAGATCATGGGCCGCCATGCCGGCTGGCTGACCGCAGCATCCGTACTTGCCCGCAAATTCGAGCAGGACAACCCGGTGCTGATTTATCTGCCGGAGGCGGATTTTGACCAGGAATCTTTCCTTGCTTCTCTGGAAGAATGTTTTAAGACAAAAAACAACCTGATCGTCTGTGTATCCGAAGGCATTCATGACAAGGATGGCACCTTTATCTGTGAATATGCAGCCTCTGCAGGTGTCGATGCATTTGGACACAAAATGCTGACCGGCTGCGGCAAATATCTGGAAAATCTGGTGCGTGACCGCCTCGGTGTAAAAGTTCGCTCGGTCGAGCTGAATGTCAATCAGAGATGTTCTGCCTTCCTGCAGTCTGAAACGGATGCACTGGAAGCTGCACAGGCCGGAGCTTTCGGCGTGACTTCTGCCATCAGCGGTGAAACCGGCAAGATGGTCAGCTTTGTCCGTAAATCTGACAAACCATACGTGATGGAATGTGGCCTTGAGGATGTCAACCTGATCTGCAATCAGGAAAAGACGGTTCCTGTTGAATGGATCACAAAAGACGGAACTGATATTGCTCAGGCATTTATTGATTATGCACTTCCGCTGATCCAGGGATCTCCGAAACTTCCCATGAAAGACGGACTGGCTGTGTACGCATACCGCAAGCCTGAGAAATAACTCTCACCTCCCCAAAACAGTCCGTCCAAGTCTATCTCACATGAGACTTGGCACACGTTTACAAACACTTCCGGCAATGACAGAGACGTAAGTCATCTCACATCTGATACAAAAACAGCCGTAACCTTTCGAAAACAATTTTTGTTTCGAAAGGTTACGGCCTTTTCGTTTTAAAGCAAATATTTACAGCCTTTTTCGCTGCTTATTGATCTGCGTTCCGTATTTTTTAATATGCTTTGCCCCAGTATACCATTTTTTTCGCCGGTTTTCCGCAGCATACGCATACGTCGGAAATGGTTTCCTGTTCAAACGGCATACAGCGTGATGTGATTCCTGCATCTTCTTTTAATTTATCTTCACATTCACGTTCACCGCACCACATTGCCTTGATAAATCCTGGTTTGTTGTCTGCGATGTCTTTTAACTCTTCCATGTTATGAGCAACATAAGTATGTGCATCTCTGTGTTTGCGTGCTCTCTCCAGCATATCTTTCTGCATGCTATCCAGGATCTTCGGCAATTCTGCTGCCAGTTCGTCGATTGCTACGGTGATCTTTTCACGTGTGTCACGGCGTACGACAACAGCCTGACCTGCTTCGATATCTTTTGGTCCCATCTCCACACGAACCGGAATACCACGCATCTCCTGCTCGGAGAATTTCCATCCCGGACTTCTGTCAGTATCATCTGTTTTCACTCTTAATCCAGCCGCTTTCAGTGTTGCTTCCACTTCTGCTGCTTTCTCCAGGATGCCTGCCTTTTTCTGCTGGATCGGGATGATATCTACCTGTACCGGAGCGATTCTCGGCGGCAGCACCAGACCGCTGTTATCTCCATGTACCATGATGATCGCACCGATCATACGTGTGGTCATACCCCAGGATGTCTGGTGAACATATTTCAGTTTGTTGTCACGGTCTGTAAACTGGATATCATAAGCTTTTGCAAATCCATCACCGAAATTGTGGCTTGTTCCGGACTGCAGTGCTTTTCCGTCGTGCATCAGGGATTCAATCGTGTAAGTTGCTTCTGCTCCGGCAAATTTTTCTTTGTCGGTCTTTCTTCCTTTTACAACCGGGATCGCCAGAACTTCTTCACAGAAATCTGCATAAACATTCAGCATCTGGATCGTACGTGCTTCTGCTTCTTCTGCTGTTGCGTGTGCGGTATGTCCTTCCTGCCATAAGAACTCTCTGGAACGCAAAAACGGTCTTGTTGTCTTCTCCCAACGCATAACAGAACACCACTGATTGTATACTTTCGGCAGATCACGGTAAGAATGAATATCTCTGGAGTAGAAATCGCAGAACAGTGTCTCAGAAGTTGGACGTACACACATACGCTCCTGAAGCGGCTCCAGTCCTCCGTGTGTTACCCATGCTACTTCCGGTGCAAAACCTTCTACATGATCTTTTTCTTTCTGAAGCAGACTTTCCGGGATCAGCATCGGCATGTATACATTCTGTACACCGGTCTCTTTGAATCTGCGATCCAGCTCATGCTGGATATTCTCCCAGATTGCATAGCCTGCCGGTTTAATCGCCATACATCCTTTTACGCTGGTATAATCGATCAGCTCTGCTTTTTTTACCACATCGGTATACCACTGTGCAAAATCTTCATCCATAGATGTGATTGCTTCAACTAATTTCTTTTCTTTTGCCATCGTTTTCTCCTTTTCTTGCTGAAAATATTAAAGCCAGAAGATGCCATACAAATCGTTTCATACATGGTACTCTCACAATTCTCCTCTTTGGCACCTAATAAAAAAGCCCCGGTCTCTGCGTGAACGCAGGAACCAAGGACTTGTCATCTCTTCGGCGGTACCACCCTGATTAGCACTGTTAAAAACAGTACTCACTCATTTTCCGTTATCGCCGGAACTACGCTGTATTTTCATACAGGACTCCAAGGCAGGTTCCATCTCTTCCGCACAGGAATCTCACACCAGTGATCCCCTCTCTGTAGATTGTCCGAAATGTACTATCCCTTTTCTTCGTCTTGCCCCTATGACGAGCTGTCAGCTCTGTTTCATTCATCAGTTTATGGCAAAATCCTGCGTTTGTCAATAAGAAACGGCAATTTTTCATTTCTTGCTTTTTGTCTGGGTGTATATTAAAATACTGATGATTCAAGGGACAAATGGACACAAAACGGATGCTTGCATACGTATTTGTGTCTATGAGGACCGCCAAAACATGAGGAAGCAGCTATTTACGCAGTAAATATGCGAATTCCGAATGTTTTCGTGATTTTGAGAGTACAAAATACGGAAAAATCACGTATGGCTCATGGATATAGACAAACCACAGGGGAGGATACCTATGAATAAAAAAGAGATTTCTGAGTTAAAGAAGCAATTCACACCGGACAACTGTACGATTTCCCGAATCTGCGGCTGTTATGTCGATTCGGAAAAGGAAAAACGTCTGGAGATGCGTGAATCATTTCTTTCGCTTTCTGATGAAGAAATGTTTAAATATTTTGAAATTTTCAAGAAGACACTTTCCGGAACGATCGGCAAAAATCTGCTGAATCTGGAATTTCCACTGAAAGCAGAGGCGGAAGACGGCGAGCAGGAATTTCTGCTGCGTTTAAAAAACAGCCGTCTGACGGATGATGCTCTTGTTGATGAATGTTATGACAAGATCATCGAACATTATTACAATGCGGAAAATTATTTTATCATTCTCGTACATGCTGCCTACGATGTTCCTGGAAAGGCCAAAGATAATACAGAGATGTTCGATTCTTCCGATGAGGTTTACGAATACATCCTGTGCTGCATCTGCCCGGTCAGGCTCTCCAAAGCCGGACTGTGCTACAACGAAGCGGAAAACCGCATCCGTGACCGTATCCGTGACTGGATCGTGGAACTTCCGGAACGCGGTTTCCTGTTCCCGGCATTTAATGATCGCAGCACTGACCTGCATGCGATGCTCTACTATTCAAAAAAGCCGGAAGAACTTCAGGCAGAATTTGTGGAAAATATGTTTGGCTGTGAAGCTTCCCTTACTGCCGGGGAACAGAAGGAATCATTCCAAGCTGTTATTTCCGACACTCTCGGTGAAGAATGTAATTATGAAACAGTCAAAAATATCCATGACAATCTGACTATGCTGATGGAGGAACACAAAGATGATCCGGAACCGGTCATGCTGGATAAAAGGGAAGTAAAGCAGCTTCTGGAGCGAAGCGGTGTGGAAGATGAAAAGCTTTCTGATTTTGATGCTGCCTACGACAATGCAGTCGGTGAAGATACTTCCCTTATGGCTTCCAACCTTGTAAACACCAGACGTTTTGAGATCAAAACCCCTCTGATCACGATTCAGGTCAGCCCGGAGTATGCTGATCTTGTGGAGACACGTATTGTAGATGGCAAAAAATGTCTTGTTATCACGGTGGATGATAATGTAACCGTCAACGGAATTCCGGCCAAAACAATGGATCTTGATGAATAAATGCTCCGGATCAGGTATCGTTTCTGTTTGATTACGATTCTGAACTAAAAATGGCTTCTGCTTTATTTTTATAATTTTTTAACAATTTTTACTGTTTTTTCAAAACAAATTACGTTTATTTTAGATATTGCATTTTTCATTTTTCTTTCTTATAATTTATCCAACAAGAGACGAAGGTGTCAGAGCTGAATGGATTTTCAGTTTTGATGCCTTTTTTGTTTTTCGGGATGTGCACACCGGGAAAATAAGCAAAGGAGGTTATTTTTATGAATTTTTCATCTGTTGATGTCATCTGGACATTACTTGGAGCCGCACTTGTTTATTTTATGCAGGCTGGTTTTGCAATGTGTGAGGCCGGACTTACGCGTGCCAAAAATACCGGCAATATTCTTATGAAGAATATGATGGATTTCTGTATCGGAACTCCCGCATTCTGGCTGGTCGGATTCGGCCTGATGTTCGGCGGAAGCGGTGCTTTTATCGGAAAACTCGATCCGCTGATCCGCGGAAGTTATCAGTTTGGATCTCTGCCGACCTGGTGTTTCGTCATTTTTCAGACAGTTTTCTGTGCAACATCTGCCACGATCGTTTCCGGTTCCATGGCAGAGCGGACAAATTTCAAAGCTTACTGTTTATATAGTGCCATGATTTCTCTGATCGTCTATCCGATCTCCGGTCACTGGATCTGGGGCGGCGGCTGGCTTTCTCAGTTTGGCTTCCATGATTTTGCCGGAAGTACTGCCGTACATATGGTCGGCGGTGTCACCGCATGCATCGGTGCAAAAATCCTTGGTCCTCGTATCGGAAAATATGACAGGGACGGAAAACCAAAAGCAATCCCCGGTCATAATCTCACCGTTGCCGCACTCGGTGTTTTCATTCTCTGGTTCTGCTGGTTCGGATTTAACGGAGCAAGCACAACTGCAATGTCAACTGACGCCGATCTTACAAAAGCCAGTCTGGTATACATGAACACAAACCTTGCCGCTGCTATCGCAACCTGTACTGCCATGATCTTTACCTGGGTTCGTTACGGTAAGCCGGATGTTTCCATGACATTAAACGGTGCCCTTGCCGGTCTGGTTGCGATTACAGCCGGATGTGATCAGGTTTCCCCTGTAGGTGCATTCTTTATTGGTTTATTTGCAGGTATTCTGCTGTGTGTATCCGTTGATTTCTTTGACCGCATCGCAAAGATTGATGATCCGGTCGGTGCCATTTCCGTACACGGTGCCTGCGGTGCCATGGGAACACTCTGTGTTGGCCTGTTCGCAACAGACGGCGGTCTGTTTTACGGCGGAGGTATCCATTATTTCCTGATCCAGCTGCTCGGTGTTGCCTCTGTTATGCTCTGGGTTATCATTACCATGACCATTATTTTCAAAGTCATCGACAAACTTGTTGGTCTGCGTGTTCCGGCTGATATCGAAATCGAGGGCTTGGATTATCACGAGCATGGTCTGGCAAGTGCTTATGCCGGATTCAACATTTCTGATATTACTGCTACGATGGATGTGAATGAAAATACAGATCTTGGTGAATCTGATTATGCGAAAGCAAGCGATTCACAGAAAAATGCCGCCGTCAAAGTAGCCGGTGAAGAACTGGTTGCTGCCAATCCAACCGGCATGTACAAAGTTTCCATCCTTGTAAAACTTTCCCGGTATGACAAACTCCGCAAAGCTCTCAATGAACTTGGTGTCACCGGTATGACCGTTACACAGGTTATGGGCTGCGGTATCCAGAAAGGTTCCGGCGAAAAATACCGTGGTGCCGAAGTTGACGCTACACTCCTCCCAAAAGTTAAAGTAGAAGTCATCGGCGGCAATATCCCGGTGGAAAAAGTCATCGAAACTGCCAAAAAATGTCTCTATACCGGTCACATCGGCGATGGCAAGATCTTTGTATATGACGTACGGCATGTTGTAAAAGTCCGTACCGGCGAAGAAGATCTGGCTGCACTGAAAGATGTAGAATAAAAGATGTAAGATATTGATTTGAGAAAAGTCGGAAAGTTCATTTATCTGTTCTTTCCGGCTTTTTGTCTTTTTGAGAAGCTTTTTCATCTTGCTATTTTTCGTTTGACAGTTTTTATTTTTTATAGTATTCTCCAGATTGTCAGATTGATTTCGATCACCTGGCGTATATTGTACAATTAAATTTTCGATGCATGAAATATTCATTTTCGGATATTTATGCATGAAAACCTGGCAGGGGATCCTCCAATGACGTATCTATGAAAGATGCATTATTGAGTGATCTCTTTTTTTGTTCAAAAATCAGTGCACAGATTTTTATACATTCATTTTCTTAATGTAAGTGTCAAAAGTTTAAATTGTGATTGCACAAATGAATACTGCAGACTTATTGACACGCCGAACACTTCAAACTGAAAAAGGAGATTATTATCAGACATGAACACGAAAAATTTATCAACTAAATTCCTGGCTGCTTCTCTGGCCGCATTGATATCTGTTCCGCAGATTCCGGTTTCCGTATCTGCTGCCGATCTGAAATCTGTTTCCATCGCCGGAAACACCTATTCTTATTCTGCGGAAGCTTTGGATGGATATACGCAGATCGGAAACAGTGGGGTATATTATGCTTTAACAGACGGAACAAAACTTTCCGGAAATTTATACGGAACCTCCAATCTGACCTACAAAGAATTCTACTCCGGTGATGTAAGCAGTACAGACAACTTCGATGTTGTCACAACTGCCACAACCTTAAAAGCCAAAGTTCTGTCAAATGCCTGGACAGATTATAATGAAGAAACTACTCCGGATGCTGACGGCTACCATATCCTGGGAGTCTCCAACGTAAATGTTGCAGTAGATTCTGATCTGTATGTAGAAGCTTCTATTCTGAAAAATTCGGGCAAAGAACTGACCGGTGCATATGAAGAAGCTTCTGATATTACACTGAATGAAAATCCTGCAGAGGCACCTGCACAGTACAAAACCCTGAAAAGTGACGGAAGTTATGTTTCCAACGTTAAAATCATCGATACCGTAACAGATGCCACTGCTTCTCTGGCAACCGCATCTATCTGGGGCGAGTACGAAATCGAAGTAAAAGAAAACAGCACCAAATATTTAAGAAATTCAAGAGAAGACACCTTCCCTGTCGGTTCCACGATTCAGGGAATCATTCTGGAAACGACAGACGGCTATAAAGTAGGTCTGGAACATCTCTCCAATATCTGGGTTCAGCCTTACAAATTAGCTTTTAATGTAAACAACGAAGCTGCAACGATGGGAATTGCAAAATCAGATAATACTGCAGAATTTAAAAAACTGGTAAACAAGACCATCCAGAAAATCTCTTATCTGACACCGGATGGAAATTATGTTTACGCTTTTACTGACGGTGCCTTTGTAAAACCTGCATACGCTGAGGAAATCAGCGGTACCTTCAGCAGTGATATGAAAACCTTTACTTTAAATCAGGTTCCAACCGTGAAAAACGGAACCTTAAACGTCCTTTACACGGTAGGATCCGGACGTAAGAAAACTTCTTACACTTTATATTCCGATGCTGTTCAGAAAACCGTTTCTCTTGATTTTGGCAGTATTCCTGCTGATGCAGAAGCCGGAACATACAGCGTATCCATTGCTTCTGATGATTATGCAGATATTTCTGTTGCAATCCCGATCACCGATCAACAGAAAGAACAGCTGTCCTCTCTGCTCAAACAGGCAGAAGCTGCTTTAGCCAAAGCTGCTGCAAATGATCAGGTATTAGCTGCACACAAGGATGAAGCTGTCGAACTGTTAAAATCTGCATCCGCTACCAGTGCGGATGCCGCTGATCTGATCAACGAACTTACGGAACTGTTAAAACCGTACCAGAATACCGAAACACCGGATACAGGCGATAAAACACCGGAAACTCAGCCTTCCGAAAGCAATCAGACCCCAGAGACACAGCCTTCCAATACCACTCCTTCAACGGACAAAACCTCATCACCGGCAAAACAGACGGTAAAATTAAAAGCATTCGGCAAAGGAAAGCTGAAAGTATCCTGGAAAAAAGATAAAAACGCTTCCGGTTATGAAATCACATATTCTACAAAAAAATCATTCAAAAACAAGAAAACCGTTGTTGTAAAGAGCAAAAAAACAACCAGCAAAGTGATCAAAAAGCTGAAATCCAAAAAGACATATTATGTCAAAGTCCGCTCTTACAAAAAAAGCGGAAAAACAAAAGTTTACGGCTCCTACAGCAAAGTGAAATCCTTGCGTTCAAAATAAAAGCAGTTTGAGACGAAGCAAATTCTGACAATAAAAAAGGATATAGCGAACATTGAATTGTACTTTCAATATTCCTGTATCCTTTTCCTGGTTCCTTATTATTGGTGAACAGCGTCCCATGGCATCTACGCTTTCCTGCGTAAATTCATGGAATACGCCTTGCCCATCATACTTTCCGCTTTGATATACATGGAATCCGTCAATATCCATACGCAACTCTTTATAAGTAAGCAGAGATTGATTGTGATTTTCCGCAGTCCTGCGGCGAAGAATCGCTGCAATCTTGCATAACAGGATTTTTGGCGAAAAGGGCTTTGGAATATAGTCATCAATCTGCTGTTCAAACCTCCGTAACTGGTTTTCTTCATCCGAAAGTGCAGTAAGCATAATGACAGGGACTTGTGACCTTTTGCGAATGACCTCACATACACCATAGCCGTCGATTTTAGGGAGCATAATGTCTAACAGCACAAGGTCAATGGTATCATCAAACATTGCAATCCCCGCCACGCCGTCGGAAGCGATGGCAACTTCATATCCTGCATCCATCAGATGGTTTTTCAATATATCCTGAATATCAATATCATCTTCGACAATTGAAATTTTCTGCATCATTCCACCTCCGGTTTATAGAATAACATAGTTTTTTGAATTTCTGATGAAGTGCATTATGATTCTTATAGATTGCCATAATGCCTCATCCTATAAATACTTTTTAACAGCACTCTTTGTTTGTATCGTTGCAATAATCTTCTTTTCTGGGTATAATAAGGAAAAACATTCTACACCTCAAAGGAGAGATTTCAATGATAGAACAGCTCATTGCCGAAGCAACTGAATGTGATTTCAAAGTTGCTCTCGAAACGAAAAAGCCAAAAAGCTGGTTAAAAAGCGTCAGTGCCTTTTCCAACGTAATCGGCGAAACTCTGTTTTTTGGGATTTCTGATGACCGGAAAACAATCGGCTTGTCCGACATTCAAAAAGATGCCGAAGCGATCAGCCGCTTCATCAAGGAACGTATCACACCATTACCGCAGTTTATATTAAAACCTTTACAGGAAGATGGTAAAAATCTATTGGCTCTGGAGATTTCTCCCGGACGCAGCACCCCATATTATTACAAGGCAGATGGAGTGATGGAGGCATATATCCGTGTTGGAAACGAAAGTGTAATTGCCCCGGATTACATTGTAAATGAACTAATCCTCAAAGGAACCAATCAGTCCTTTGATACCATAACAACCGACGCTGTAAAAAAGAATTACAGCTTTACACTTCTGGAAGCAACCTATCTGGAACGGACTGGTCTCCGCTTTGAGCCGTCCGATTATATTTCCTTTGGTCTGACTGATAAAAATGGTTTCCTTACTAACGCTGGAAGGCTCATGACCGATCAACATACGGTTTATAACTCCCGTATATTCTGTACCAGATGGAATGGTTTAGAAAAAGGTTCTATCTTCGATGATGCTCTGGACGATAAAGAATACGAGGGAAATCTGATTTACCTGTTGAAAAGCGGCAGTGAATTTATTCGCAATAATTCCAAAGTCCGTTTGAACAAAATCGCTGCGCGATGGCCTGCCAAGGCTGTGGCGCAGTTTTATTTTTATTAAAAAAGCAGTGGAATTACTTT